>CASERH010000018.1 GCA_949290295.1 uncultured Pseudomonadota bacterium
CGGAAAAGAAACCGGTAAAAAAAGCCAAAAAGGCGACATCAAAACCCAAGACAGCGCCGAAGAAATTAAAACCGGCACTTGGCAAAGCCTAAAAGTAAACAAAACCCCCGCTTTTCAATTAGAGCGGGGGTTTTGTTTTGAGCTAAATTTACGCGCTGCGGAGTTCGGCATTAAATTTAGATTTAACCGCCTGCTCCACTTTCTTCATTAATACCTCGATGTCGGTATCACTGAAAGTATTTTCAACCGGCTGGAAAGTCATCGCCAGAGCGAGTGATTTTTTGCCCTCTGGGAGGCTTTCTCCCTCATAGACATCAAAGATCCGCACATCTGTGATATGCGCCCTGTCGGCGTTCTTAGCTGCCGCAATAACATCAGCTGCCTTAACTGCCTTGTCAACAATAAAGGCCATATCCTTGTCCAAGGGTTGAAAAGCCGAAAGCTCCAACTTCTTGCGAGCTTTATCATTGCTGGCACGCGGCAGAGGAATATTGTCCAAATTGACCTCAAAGGCAACCACCCGCTGCTTGATACCGAATTTCTTCAAAACCGAAGGATGCAGCTCACCAAAATAAGCAATCACATTTTTGCCCAAGCGCAAAGCGCCGCTACGCCCCGGATGATAATAAGCTGGAGCATCGGTTGTAATTTGAGCATTTTCAAAAGGCCCGTTGGCAGCGGCAATAGCGGCCAAAGCATCCGCCTTGGCATCAAACACGTCATAAGCACGTTCTTCCTTGCACCAATGCTTTTTAGACGTCATACCAGAGCGAATACCGCTAGCAACCAAGTTTTGCTCTCCCGGCTTGCGACCATAGAACACTGGCCCACATTCAAAGATAGACACATCGGAATATCCGCGGGCAATGTTGTTCTTTAGCCCAAGCAAGAGGTTTGGCAATATAGACGGCCTCATAATATCAAGCTCGGTAGTAATCGGATTATAAAGAGCAACTTTTTCCCTGCCCCCCAGAAAAGCCTCTGCCGTCTTAGAGTCGGTAAAGCTCCAAGTAACCGTCTCCAACAAACCGCGAGAAGCCAGCTCGTGCTTGACCGTGACAGCACGACGCTGCGCCGGTGTCAGAACTTGTTTGGGAAACTTATCATGAGGCAAAGTCTCAGCCGGAATGGCATCCAACCCAATCATGCGCACAACCTCTTCCACCAAGTCATGCTCGCCCTCAATATCTCCGCGCCAAGTCGGAGAAACGGCTTTAATGCGGGAGCCTTCATCACTGACTTCAAAACCAAGCTTGGTCAAGATTTCAACGATTTTTTCCTTTGAAACCTCAAGCCCGACAAAATCTTTCATTCTCTCGGGGCGAATGTAAGCCACTCTCTTCTCATAATTCTCATCTCCGGCAACAACCTGCTCAGAGGCCTCACCGCCGCAAATCTCAAGAATTAGCTGTGTAGCATAATCAGAACCCAAGATATTAGACATTGGGTCTACCCAACGCTCATAACGATAGCGAGAGTCTGAATCGATTTGGAACTTGCGCCCGGTTCTGGCAATGCATTCAGGCGTAAACAAGGCACATTCCAAGAACACATTTTTGGTCTCATCACTGCAGCCTTTTTCGGCACCACCCATGATACCGCCCAGGCACTGCACGCCCTCATCATCGCAAATCCCCAAAGATTGCGTGTCAAGAGCATATTCTTTGTCCTCTAATGAGACAAATTTTTCCCCTTCTTTGGCCATCCGCACACAAATATCACCTTTGAGTTTGTCGGCATCAAAAACGTGCAACGGCCGCGCCATATCATAGTTGATATAGTTAGTGATATCCACTAGCGGAGAGATAGAGCGCAAGCCAATAGCGACCAAGCGGTCCTTCATCCACTTAGGAGTTTCTGCCTTGTTGTTAACATTGCGAATATAGCGCCCAACATAAGTCGGACAAGCTTTCAGATCTTCAATTGTTACATTAATGGGAGACTTGAAAGCGCTGTTTTGTTTAGATATTTTCAGAGGCTTCAGAGTACCAAGTCCGGCTGCGGCCAAATCTCTGGCAATACCATACACACCCAAACACTCAGCTCTGTTCGGTGTAATCGAGATATCAAAAACCGGATCAACATTCAAAACCTCTGCCGCACCAACCCCGATCGGGGTATCTGCAGGCAGGCTGATGATGCCGGAGTGGTCCTCACCGACGCCAAGCTCTTTTTCAGAGCACATCATACCAAAGCTTTCAACCCCGCGGATTTTGCCGACCTGTATTTTTTCGCCAAAAGCAGGGATTAAGGTTCCGACCGGCGCCAAAATACCAACCATCCCGAGGCTGACATTAGGTGCACCGCATACAATCTGCAGCACTTCTTTTCCATCATTAACTTTCAAAACATGCAAATGGTCAGAGTCCGGATGGTCTTGCAAATCTTCAACCTTTGCTGTAACAAAGCCGGCTAAGTTGCTAGCAGGATTTAAAACTTCCTCAACCTCGAGCCCGATTTTGGTTAATGTCTCGGCAATTTCCTCAACCGAGGCCGTGGTATCCAAATGCTCTTTCAACCAAGATAATGTAAATTTCATCGTGCAGCTCCTCCGTTATTGCTCAATCCTCCGGTCATAGACGCCTCATCCAAAGGCACAAAACCATAATGCTTCAACCACCGAACATCAGATTCAAAGAATGTCCGCAAATCAGGAATACCATATTTCAGCATTGCCAAACGGTCCATTCCCACACCAAAGGCAAAGCCTTGGTATTCATCAGGGTCAATTCCCCCTGCCCGCAAAACATTCGGATGCACCATACCGCAGCCCAAAATTTCAAGCCAGTCATCACCGGCACCGATTTTGAGCTCGGTCTTTGTTTTTTTGCAGCCGATATCCATCTCGGCCGAAGGCTCGGTAAACGGAAAATAAGAAGGCCGATACCTAACCGGAATATCATCAAGCTCAAAGAAAGCTTTTACAAAGTCATAAAGACATCCTTTAAGATGCGCCATGGTAATATTTTTATCAATCACCAAACCCTCAACCTGGTGGAACATTGGGGTATGAGTGGCATCATAATCAGAACGATAAGTTCTGCCCGGCGCAATAATGCGGATAGGCGGTCTTTTGGCTTCCATGGTGCGAATTTGCACGGAAGATGTCTGGGTTCTGACCACATAGCTGTCATCAAAATTATCGCTTTCCGGGTTAGGGATATAGAAAGTATCCTGCATTTGCCGTGCCGGATGGTTTGCCGGAGTGTTTAAGGCATTAAAGTTGTGGAACTGGTCCTCAATATCGGGGCCTTCAGCCACCTCAAAGCCCATCTCGCCAAAGATGGCAATAACTTCCTCATAGATTTTAGAAACAGGGTGAATTCTGCCCTGATTTTCCGGACGAATAGGCAAAGTAACGTCTATTGTTTCTCTGGCCAGTTTGGCATTAAGCTCCGCTTCGGCCAAAGATTGCCTGCGCGCATCTAAAGCGTTTTCAATTTCGCTTTTTAGGATATTCAGGCCCTTGCCCATTTCTTTCTTTTCTTCAACCGAAAGAGTTGCCAAGCCTTTCATTAGCTCGGTAACAGAGCCCTTTTTGCCAAGCACGTTAACTCTGATATCCTCCAGAGCTTTCAAATCTTGAGCGGCGGCAATTTGCGCCAAAGTCGTTGATTTAAGATTTTCAATATTTTCCATTTTTTCCACCATGTTTTAAAATATAAGAGAGTCTGACCTGATTGCTCAAGCAGACTCTCTAAATTTTAATTTAATTTCCAGCAATTATTTGCTTAAAGAAGCCTTGACCTGGTCAACCAGTTTAGCGAAGGTTTCGGGCTCTTTAACAGCGATATCGGCCAATACTTTACGATCGAGCTCAATACCAGCTTTGGCGAGCCCGTTCATAAATCGAGAATAGGTCATATCGTGCAAGCGGGTAGCAGCGTTGATACGTTGGATCCACAAAGCACGGAAATTTCTTTTTTTAGTTCTTCTGTCGCGATAAGCATATTGCAAAGCCTTTTCGACTTTTTCAACAGCCACTCTGAAGACATTATTATTGCGTCCTCTGTAGCCTTTAGCCATAGAGATAATTTTTTTATGACGCGCGTGAGCGGTAACACCTCTTTTAATACGTGACATCTCTGCTTCCCCTTACAAATACGGTAAAAATTTCTTAACGATTTTAACATCGACATCAGCCAACAGCAAGGTGCCGCGAGCCTGTCTTTTCATTTTAGTACCCTTGTTGAAAAGCAAGTGTCTTTTGAAGGCAAAATTTCTCTTCAATTTGCCGGTGCCGGTAACGCCAAAGCGTTTTTTAGCAGCACTTTTAGTTTTTAATTTAGGCATTTTAATCCCTTTCAAAACATGATTACGATGGATTTTCAACGAGTCGGCAGGCATGCCGGTTAGCCCGCGCCACTCGGTTCGGGAGAGTTTATACAACCAAAGTTCGGATATTGCAAGCATTTTCTTCAAGGCAAGGCAAGATTCTTTTGGCATCTCCTTATGATTTAATGTTGACTTTTTGTCAATTTTGGTGTAATTTGAAATAAATACTGATAAGGAGACCAGACATGACAACATTCTTAAACCCTGAACAATACGACAACCTGTTTTCATCTATGAGCAACGATGAACTTTTTAATGCAATTGCAGAAAACTACGCCTCCCTAATCGGACAACTTCAGCAATATAAAGATAATCCCTCTCAAATGCCGGAAATTGACCGTAATCGTTTAGCTTCCTTATTAAAAACCTGCATCAAAAAAACACAAAAAGCACCGGAATCACTTTCACCTAACAACTATTTCTCAGATATTTCTCAAGATGACCTGCAATCCGTCAACGAGAGCTTAAGTTACGAAAAAAAACTATTAGGAGCCTTAAAAACCTTAGCACCTCATACAACGAAAAACCATTTAGGGAAAAAAGACTTTATTAAAGTCTGCGAAACAGCCAGAAATCTTGACAGCCACAACCAAGCTAATGTAGGAACCCGTGTTGCAAACGGAAGAGACACTCTCCTATCAGGAAAGACACCTCTAAAAAGAATCCCTTTTACTTATAGCGACAAAAGAGGTGTCACAACGACAGTACAACTTGCCTATGACAATCGTTACAGTGACGAAAATGAAGTACGGCAAGATGCCATAAAAGAGCTGAAAGAAAAAAATCCGCTAGCTGTAGCTCATACTCAAGAATCAAAGAAAAAAGAACAACAAACGACACCGAAACAAACAACATATAAAATGAGTCAAGCACAACTCAGAGGTAGCTCATATCGAATGTAATAACTTAGAACAGACAAAACAGCAGTGCTTAAAAAGCGCTGCTGTTTTTTATTGCGCAAACACAGCAACATTAAAATCTTTTAATAAAAATTCTTACTAACCCTTCCTCTTCCACCGGCTTCTTCTATTATTCCATCTTTGAGCTCCACCACTCGGTCCATCTGCTGTGCCAACTCCATATTGTGGGTTGCAACCAAAGCTGATAACCCTGTCTCTTTGACAATAGCAATAAGCTCGGCAAAAACGCTTTCTGCCGTTTTGGGATCCAAATTTCCGGTTGGCTCATCAGCCAGCAAAAGTTTTGGCGTATTGGCGAGCGCCCTGGCAATAGCCACTCTCTGCTGCTCTCCGCCCGAAAGCTCGGCCGGCCGATGTTTGAGCCTTTTGCCAAGCCCCAAACGTTTCAAAAGCTTTTCGGCCTTTTCACGTGCGGCTTTGGAGTTCACACCGGCAATCAAAAGCGGCATCATCACGTTTTCCACCGCGTCAAAATCCGGCAGCAGATTATGATATTGATAAACAAACCCCAGATAATCACGCCGCAAAGAAGTACGCATGGCATCACTTAGTTTAGAGCACTTGAGGCCGTCAAGATAAATCTCCCCTTTGCTTGGCTGTTCCAAAAGTCCGGCAATTTGTAATAGAGTTGATTTTCCGGCGCCTGATGGACCAATGAGAGCCACCACCTCGCCTTTTGCGATATCAAGTTCAATTCCGCGCAAAACCTCAAGTGTTTGTCCGCCCTGCTTAAAGGAGCGCCTGAGGTTTTTGAGTTCCAGAGTCGGTGTTTGTTTATTCATAGCGCAAAGCCTCCACAGGATCCATTTTTGCGGCCCGATAAGCCGGATAAAGCGTTGCCAAGAAAGAGAGCAACAAGGAGATAACCACCACGGTCAAAACCTCCATATTATCAACCTTGGCCGGCAGTTTTGAGAGGAAGTAGATTTCGGCCGAGAACAAATCACGCCCCATCAAGGCCTGCAGACCTTGGCGTATTGCCTCAATATTGTGGCAGAACAACAGCCCCAAAACCAAACCCAAAGCAGTGCCGACCACGCCGATAAACGCTCCGTCCATAAAGAAAATACGCATAATCATCCCCTTGGTGGCTCCCATTGTGCGCAAAACAGCCACATCACGCCCCTTGTCTTTCACCAGCATGATTAAACCGGTGATGATATTAAACGCCGCCACCAAAATAATAAGGGTAAGGATGATAAACATCACATTGCGCTCAACATCGATAGCGTTAAAAAAGGCAGCATTCGTCTGTTTCCAGTCATAGACATAGGCACCGTCGCCGCTAACACTGCGCTCAATTCCTCTGCGTACGGGAGCAAGCAGGCTTTCATCATCTATTGTCACATCAATATGGGTAACGGCGCCTTTGAGCCCAAAATAAGTTTGTGCGGTTTCAAGCGGCATAAAGATAAAGTTTGAATCATACTCATACATTCCGGCCTCAAACGTGCCAATCACCTGATAAGACTTCATCCGCGGCACTGTTCCAAAAGCCGTCACTTTGCCGTTTGGCGAGATAAGTGTGACTTTATCTCCGGGCACCACGCCCATTTTGGTGGCGAGCCTGATACCCATCACCACATTATCGCCCTTAAAATCTTCCAAATTAACTTTTTTAAAAGCCTCTTTCAAAATCGGTTTTTTAACAAGGTCTTGCGCTTCAATGCCTCTGACCATTGCCCCTTCGGCAGATTTTCCGGCCGAAACCAAGAGTTGGTTTTCAATCATCGGAATAACCAAGGTCACATGCTCGATTTCAGCCAAATCTTTGACAGCTTCTTTATAGTTATTAAACGGATATCCCAAAGGCGACATAATGCCGATATGGCCGTTGATACCCAAAATTCGGCTCAAAAGCTCATGCCTAAAACCGTTCATCACCGACATCACGATGATAAGAGTTGCCACCCCCAAAGCAATTCCGGTAAAAGCGAAACCGGTAATCACCGAGATAAACCCTTCTTTTCTTTTGGCCCGCAGATAGCGCTTGGCGACCAATCTTTCAAATTTTGAAAACAGCATGCAAATTCTCCGTATACATTTGCATTTATAGAGATTTTAAGCGCACTTGACAACACACATAGAGGTTATACACAAAAAAATACCGCGTAGCAAAAACCACGCGGTATAAAAAGACACCTAAACCTTAGGCAACATTCTGGCAGGTGATAAGCCCTTCAGAAATCTGCAAATTGGTATTAATCATGCTGTCAATAATCTTGTCATTAACATTATTGATATCTCTACCAATCTCCAAGGTCTTGGAAGAAACATAATCAGCCAGTTTAATCAGGTTAGATTTTGTTTCCTCCGGCAATTGAGTGTTCTTGGCCTTAGCCAAAGTCTTGATATAAACCCACAACTGCAGATTATTATCAAGAGCGGTAATCAGTTCCTCAGAATTGTTATTTTCACGAGCTGAAGAAAGATCAACCGCGCACTTCAGAAGAGAAAAAGCCTCCTCCTTGGCCAAAGAGTTTTTAACAACGGCAAGCAAACCTTCAGAAATCTGCATATTGATATTTGCCAGACAATCAAAGTCAGACTTTGCCATTGAAACACCCTTAGAAAGGGTCATTCTCTCAACAAATTTAGAGAGTTTAAATAAATTATCCTTAATTTCCTGTGGAAGCAAATTCTTTGCGCTTTTCAGCGATGCTTCTATCTCTACCCACAACTTAAGATTTTCATCAAGAGTCAGCAATTTCAGATGTTCATCATCGCTGCTGGCGGCTTTGGAAAGAGCCTGGGCAAAACCCATCATAATCTTGGCCTGTTCCTCTGCTTCTCTGATTTGCTCATTAGTGGTGTTATTCATTTACGCTTCCTTATAAAAAATTAATACGATTCCAATATAACAAGTTTCAAGCTTATTTAAATAGCAAAAAAGATTTCATCCACTTAAAAAATCTGCTCCGGAGATTGGGGAAAAGCCCGGAGCAGACTTTTTTAGGGAAAAACAGTTCCTTACTGGAGCTGTACAATTTAAGAAAAAATTGGGGAGACTTTTTCTTAAATGGGTTCACATAATAATAGGAAACTTTTTTCCTAGAACGGTGCGACGATATCCAAAATCTGGCGCCCATAACGAGGCTGTTGAACATCGGTAATGACACCCTCTCCGCCGTAAGAAACTCTGAGTTCGGCGATTTTACTCGATTCGATGGTGTTATCAGAGGTAATATCAGCCCTTCTGATGATACCGCGCACGGTAAGTTTTCTAAGCTCATAGCTGACACGGATCTCTTGCGTTCCCTCAATCACCAAATTTCCGTTCGGCAATACCTGAGTAACCACCGCCGCCATGGTTAAATCAATTTTTTCCTGACGGTCAATTTTACCATCGCCTGAAATCTCGCGGTTAGAATTGATATCAACCAAGTTATCTTTATCAACCGCGCCGGGGAAAACCTTATTCAAGTAGCTTTCATAGCCAAAGAATGAGCCAACGCCGATGGAATCTTTGTTATCATCGCGATTCTGCTCCATCTCATTTTCCATCAACGCCGTATCTTGGGCAGAAACCTTAACCGTGATGATATCTCCGACTTTTGATGCTCTCTGGTCCTTAAAGAACCCGCTGGCACCGGGCTTCCACAGAGAATTAGCCGCCGGCTTGGCATTGTTTACCTGCGGCATTGGCATCGATACCGGCTCATAACCCTTTGTTTCCACCGGATTAACAATCGGTGTCATGGGCGGTTCCTCACCCACTCTCTGCAAACGAGACCACATTCCGCATCCCGACAAAGATGTTGCCATCAAAAGGACAACCACTCCTCGTCTGATATTTTTTGTTTTTTCTAACATTTTAATAGCTCCCCAACTATTTTATTGAACTTCCACTGTCTCGGCATCAACCACCCGAGCCCTAAACTTTTTACCGCTCTTGGTATTTTCCACCTTTATAAGCTCTCCCTTAGCTCCATCTTCTTGAGCAATAGCTTGTGCGGTAATTTGCAATCCTTTGGAGCGGTATATTGATGTTACCAACGCTCCTTTTTTCATGATAATTTTTGGTCCGATATCTCTCTCATTTATCAAGCGCCCCGGTTTCAAACTTCTTTTGGCCTCCATCCCGACCAATTCTTCCTTAGCTGTTATATCGGCATCTTTTATACGATTAAGCCGCATAGGCACCAACTCGAGCTTGTCTTCGGTGATTTCCTCACCTTTGGCAATTTCTTCTGCCGGAACAAAGGCCTCGCCCAAAACATAAAATTTTCCCGTTAAGTTTGTGGAGGAATAATGTTTCCCATCGGCAAAAATTTCCGCATTGGCAGAAAAAGTTCCCTGCTCGTCATTAATCTTCATCTGCGAAATCATAATCTTGGCCTGCTCTGCATCCTGAATAACAAAAACCGTCTGACCGCCGAAAAATTCCATTTCCAGCTTTTCATCATGCCCTTGTTCAACAAACTCTTTTTGCAAAGCAGCCATAAACTCGGCATCATTAAGCAGCACCGTTGCTTTTGCGGGCAAAGCCAATAAGCAAATTCCGATTATGATCCCCCAAAATTTAGACATCCGTCAAAACCCTACTTCAACTGGTTAATGGTGCTCAACATTTGGTCTGCGGTAGAGATAATTTTCGAGTTCATCTCATAAGCACGCTGCGCTGAAACCAACTCAGTAATTTCTGTTACTGCATTGACGTTAGAGGTAGAAAGATACCCCTGCAAAACCGAGCCGAAACCCTCAGCATCCGGGTTATCCAAAATCGGCGCGCCGGAAGCCTCCGTTTCCAAAAAGAGGTTGTTCCCCATAGCCTCCAAACCAGCCTCATTGACAAAGGTGGCAAGCTCCAACTGTCCGACGTTTACCTCATCGGTTTCACCGTCTTGCTTAACCCAAACCTCTCCGGAATTGTTAACATAAACCTCTGTTGCATCATCGGGAATGGTAATTTCGGGCTGTACGATATAGCCATCATGGGTAACAATCACACCATCGCCGTTGCGTTGGAAGGCTCCATCACGCGTATAAGCAATTCCTTTACCCTCCGGCAATTCGACCTGAAAATATCCGCGCCCTCTGATAGCCAAATCCAAATCATTATTGGTATTGGTCAATCCACCACCTTCGGTAATACGATAAACCGCCGCTGTCCTAACACCCAAACCAAGCTGAATACCTGAAGGGACAATCGTGTTATCAGCGGTTGAGGCAGCACCCGGACGAATAATGTTTTGGTACAACAAATCATTAAATTCGGCTCTGCGTTTGGTATAAGCGGTAGTGTTCATGTTGGCGATGTTGTTGGCAATCACATCAACATTGGTCTGCTGCGCGAGCATTCCGGTTGCACCAATATGTAAAGATCTCATAATTTTATTCCCCCTAAAAAATTATGCCAATTGCGCATAGGTTGATATTGTGTTAGACAGACGATCATGCTCGTTATCAATCATCTGCTGAACATATTCATAAGAACGTTGAACTTTAATAAGCTTAGTCATTTCCTCAATCGGATTGACATTGGATTTTTCGACCACACCTTGAGCAACTCTGACATTGTTGTTGCCAACCGTCATGGCATTGCCCTCAGTATTTTCAAACATTGTACCCGCAACCTTAAGAAGTTTTTGGTTATCAGCAAAAGTTGCCAGTTTAAGACGCCCGATAACCCCGTTTTCGGTCATAACATCTCCACTCTCAGTGATAGAAATTTCTTTCTCTCCGGGAGCAAAGAAAAACGGCTCATTATTTTCAGATAAGACGATGGCGCCGTCATTAGTAACTAATTTTCCGTCGGCATCCAAAGAGAACTGGCCTTTGCGGGTATACATCTCTCCGGCGCCGGTCTCCAAACAGAAAAACGCATCGCCCTGAATTGCCAAATCAAAAGTATTGCCGGTTTCTTCAAAAGCACCCTCGGCAAAATTCTGAAAACTGCCATAATCTTCGGTAAAATAAAGCGGTGTGTGGCCAATTCCCACAGCCTCAGGTGTTTCCACCAAAAAAGAAGTAAACAATGCATCATCTTGCTTAAAACCAGAGGTATTCATATTGGCCATATTATTAGAAACGATATCCATTTGTTTCCACAAGGCCATCTGGCGAGACAACGCGATATAATTTATATTATCCATTCTATTTTCCCCAATCATTTTGGATAATTAAAACTTGTTGTCATATGATATGCAAAAGTCGTGCCAATTTTATAAACTGCACAAAAAAAGGTGATAACCATATGGTTACCACCTTCTAATCAGAATAGCTTTTATGCCTCCACAAAAGCGGAAAATTGGGGATTATATGCGACAAAAGCCTTATAAAGCCGAGCATCAAAATCATGCCCGACCCACAAGGTCTCCCAACACTGCCGCACACTTCTCTTTTCCACCTTGCGCCGCAGACACTTGAAAGAGTACGCCTTGTCCAACAACAGAGACTTTCCGCAGAAGATTCTGATATCCTCCTCGCTCATGTTTTTGAAAGAAAGTTTTTGCACGCCCCCGCGTTGCATATTGGCAGCCCAACTCTTCCAGACCTCGCCTTCCCATTTGGGCGACAGCAAATCAATAAACTGGCCGGCCAGCACCAGAATTTCCCTTGCCGTCATGTTGACCTGCAAAGGCAGTTGACATACTTGCCGCAAGAGCTCCCGCGCTTCTTGTTTGGTAAAACGTTTGTAGCAATGAATTGCTCCCAATCGAAACGCCTCAATCAAACCGGCAGCATTAAGTGTCATCACCTCCACCGGTCCCGCAGTTTTAAGCAATGAAATTTTCACCACTTCTTCTTGCCCGAAAGCTTTGTTAGCTTGTTCAAGGGGCTGTCTAAAATTTTTCATAATTTAATATAGATTTAGAGAACCAATAAGAAATAAATCTTATTTATTCCCTAGCATTAAAAAATATTAATGTCAATCAAGCTGAAATACTAAAAGAATTTTAGGCATTAAAATCCAAATTCCAGGTAGTATAGCGTGCGGCATCTTCCTGCCAATTTTCTCTGACTTTTACAAACAAGAAAAGATGTACCCTTTCTTCCAAAAGATCTTCTATTTCTTTTCTGGCCGCCTGCCCGATACGCTTAATCATCTGCCCGCCATGCCCCAAGACAATAATCTTTTGGTTATCTTTCTCAACATAAATGGTAATTTCCGCACGAATAGAACCATCTTCCCGCCGTTCCCAGAGCTCCGGCTCCACCGTCAAAGCGTAAGGAAGCTCCTGGCGCAAAAAGAGAAACAACTTTTCTCTCACGATTTCCGCCGCCAACAATTTTAGCGGCATATCAGAAATCTGGTCCTCCGGATAATACCACGGGCTCTCCGGCAAATGCTCCGCCAGATATTTATAGAAATCATCCGTGCACTGCCCATTCAAGGCCGAGATAAAGAATGTCTCCCTGAATTTTCCCTCTTGGTTTATAGCCTGGCTCAGGCCAAGTAGTTTTTCTTTTGCCACCAAATCTATTTTATTTAAAACTAAAACCGCCTCTATTTTGCGTTTATTGAGCTTGGCAACAATACTTCTGGTTTCATCATCAAAACCGCGCTTAGCATCCACCACCAAGACAACAATATCAGCATCCAAAGCACCTTCCCAGGCAGAGCCGACCATTGCCCTGTCAAGCCTCCGTCTAGGCTTAAAAATACCGGGCGTATCCACAAAGATGATTTGCGTGTTCTCATAAATACCAATCCCCTTCACCAAAGTCCTGGTCGTCTGAACCTTAGGCGAAACGATTGAAACCTTGGAGCCAACAAAATTATTGGTAATGGTAGATTTTCCGGCGTTCGGCGCCCCGATAAGCGCCACAAAACCACACCTGGTGGCAGTCTTGCTCATTTGGATATCCGCTCCAGCATTTTAGCGGCGGCATCAAATTCTGCCAATTTTTTGTTATGTCCATGTCCCAAGACATCTGCCGCACCTTCAACCTTAAGGCGCACGGTAAATCTTGGCGCATGCTCCGGCCCGTCACGCCCGATAATTTCATATTGAGGCACCCCAAACCCTTTGACATGAGCAACTTCCTGCAAAGTTGTTTTGGCATCTTTAGGCGGCGCCACACGCTTATCAATCAAGTCTTTCCAATGCAAGTTCACAAAATTAATAGCAGCATCAACACCACCATCAATATAAATGGCACCGATAACCGCCTCGCACACATCACAAAGCACGCTTTCGTTTTCTCTGATATCCTCATCGGCCACAATCATAAACTTGCCAAGATTGAGGATTCTTGCCACTTCGGCCACAGTTTCTTTGCAAACAAGAGCTGTAAACCTCTGTGATAAATTTCCCTCCGGCTCGGATGGAAATATCTTATAAAGCAATGATGCCACCGAAACACCCAAAACTCTGTCACCTAAAAATTCCAAACGTTCGTAGTTTTTGGCCACATGAGAATTAACTGAAGAATGCGTCAGAGCAATCTTCAAAAGATTTTTATCCCTAAATGAATGTTGAAGTATATTTTCCAACTCTTCCATAAACTTTTCCCTCAGTGGATACTGTTAAACAAACGCGACCAACGAATTTTCTTAGGCCATGTCCAAGGTTTATACCAAGGCTCCTCACTATTATGAGAAAAGAACAAGAAGCGAGCTTTGCCGACTAAGTTTTCCTCCGGTACAAATCCGACATTAACACGGCTGTCATCAGAACGGTCGCGATTATCGCCCATCATAAAATAAGTCCCCTGCGGCACCTTTACCTCGCTGAACTCATCATTATCTTCGTTATCAGAAATTTCCAGGATACGATGCTTAACACCTCCGGGCAAAGTCTCAATATATTGGCGATAACGTTCGGCATTTCCCATCTCATTGCGCATAACAAAATCTTCTATTTGTTCGCGTTCAACCTTTTGCCCATTAATAAAAAGGCGCCCATTTTCCAGTTTGATTGTATCACCGGGCAACCCGATCACCCTCTTAATAAAGTCCGTTCGATTATCTCTGGGATACTTAAAAACAACAACATCTCCGCGTTTGGGAGCATCTTTCCAAATACGCCCCTCAAACAAAGGAATACTCCACGGCAGAGAATGCTTAGAATAGCCATAGGTATACTTAGAAACAAATAAATAATCCCCAACATATAGGGTCGGATACATGGACCCTGATGGAATTTTAAATGGTTCAAACCACAAAGTCCTGATAACGATAGCAATCAAAATAGCATAGACTATCGTTTTTATGGTATCACCTAAGCTTTCTTCTTTATCCATTAATTTTCTCTTTTCAACAACTTACAAATTTATGCCATCATATACGTTTTTTTATTTGAGGCAACCTATTTTTTCAATCACCACCACAGCCTGCGCCATTGGATAGTCATCAGAAAGAGATAGCCAAGCGGCAAAATCCTCTCCACCGCTCAAGCTCTGAGCTCTTTCCAGAGCCTTATTGTAAAAATTAAGCAACGGCCGACCGTTTTTATCATGACTAACCTCAATATCACACCAGGCAATTCCTGCTGCAACTCCGGTTCCCAGAGCCTTTGAAGCAGCTTCTTTAGCTGCAAAAATCTTTGCCATTTTAGCCGGGCATCCAAAACTTTCGCCGGCCGCTGCAAGAATATCTCTTTGTTCCGCTTTGGTAAAAAGTTTCTCTAAAAACCTCTTGCCATAACGTTCGGACGTCCTTTCAATACGCCCGATATTCACAACATCTGTTCCGATTCCCACAATCATAAGCACAAACCTTTTTATTTTTTCTGGCGCCGGCGGCTGATATTTTCAAGCGCGCTTTTAACCAGATAGTAGCTAACAAACCAAGCAACGATGTAGTAAGGAATACACCCCACCATCATTGGCCATAGGATAGGCCATATATCTTGAAAAAACAAGCTAAAATCGAAAGTCATCAACGCATGCATTCCCTTTTCAAAAAAACGCAAAAAATCGACCTGAGCTGATGAGGCATATTCAGCGCCCAACATTTTGCGTCCCGTATAAAGAACGGAGATCCAAATAAAAGGAAATGTCCAAGGGTTGCCGGCCGCCGTACCAAAAGCACTGGCCAAGATATTTCCGCGTAAAAGAAACGCGGTTATGGCCGCCAAGACAAAATGAAAACCAACAAACGGCGTAAAGGAAATTGCCACTCCGCAGGCAATACCGGCAGCAATAGATTGTGGCGTTCCCTTCAACCGATGCAGACGCATCATCAGATACTGAGAGTAACGTTTCCAACCACCCTGCGGCCAAATACTATTGCGCAATTTTTCCCAGACAGAAAGTTTCTTTCGCCGTCTAAACATAAAGCCATCTCCCTCAACTTGTACACTTGAGGTATATAACATTAGAAATACGGAAAATAAAGCCTAAGTCTCAAAATACTCAGAACTTATTGCATTGAGCGGGAGACATAAGAAACAACTTTTGAAGCCTTGAGAGCGGCAATAATATCGGTCAGATGCTTCAAATCCTTTACCTCGACATCGACCAAAAGTTCAAAATAGCTAACGGTTCGGTTGACAATGTTAAGGTTACAAATATTTCCATTGTTACGGGCAATAAGATTAGAGAGCTCGCCAAGAGACCCAGGCTCATTAGAAAGCATCAATTTCAAGCGTCCGACATGGGGTGTATCATCAGCTGTATCTCCCCAAGAAATATCCAACCAACGCTCAGGCTCATTGGCAAATTTTTCCAGAAGCTTACAATCAATGGTATGAACAGCCACTCCCTTACCGGTTGTAACAATTCCGACAATTCTGTCACCAGGCAACGGATGGCAACAACCGGCAAAATGCACGGCCATTCCGGGAATAAGCCCTTTGATTTTAAGCGGCTCCCCCTTAGATTTATCTTTTTTGGGCGTTTTTGAGATAAAGGATTTAACCACCTTGCCGATCTTAGATTGCTTATAACCGGGATACACGGCTTTCATAACATCCCAGGCAGTAACAAGCCCCTCACCGACTTTAGCATAAATATCATCTATCGATTCGGCCTCAAAATTGGGCAACACATTAACAATGGCTTTTTCATTAAACTCCAAATTTTCACCTTTGAAAGTGCGTTCCAAAAGTTGCTGCCCCAAAGTAATGAATTGATCGCGTTTATGAGCCCTGACATAACGCCTGATGGCGGCTTTTGCCTTACCGGTCACAACAAAGCGATCCCATTCGGGAGATGGGTGTTGAGCCTTAGAAGTCAAAATCTCGACCTGATCACCATTTTGCAAAACCGTACGCAACGGACGAATTTCACCGTTAATCTTGGCCCCCACACAGGTATCTCCAACAGACGAGTGCACGGCATAAGCAAAATCGACCGGTGTAGAATTTACCGGCAGTCCGATTAAATCGCCTTTGGGTGTAAAACAAAACACCTGATCATTATACATCTCGAGCTTGGTATTTTCCAAAAACTCCTCAGGGTTAGAAGCCTGCTCCAAAATTTCCAACAGCTCTCTAATCCAACGGAAGTTTTTACCAACCACTTTCTCACCCTGCTTATAAGCCCAGTGGGCGGCCACACCTTTTTCATTAACCTCATGCATTTCATGAGTTCTGATCTGAATTTCAATACGCGTATTTTCAGGCCCTATAACTCCGGTGTGAATAGATCGATAACCGTTGGGCTTAGGAGTAGAAATATAATCTTTAAAACGCCTTGGCACCATATGATATTTGCTATGAACAACACCCAAAGCCTGATAGCAAGTAGCCACATCATCAACAATAATCCTAAACGCCATAATATCGGAAAGTTGCTCAAATGAAGCGTTCTTCTGTTGCATTTTGCGCCAAATGGAATAGGGAGATTTTTCTCTGCCCGAAACCTCAGCCTTAATTCCGTTTTCCTCCATGTCTTTTTGGAGTTGAGCAATAATTTTCGGAACCAAATTACTTCCCTGCTCTCTCAAGAAATTAAGACGAGCCTGAATAGATTCATAAGCTTCTTTGTGCAGTTCCTTAAAAGCAATTTCCTCTAGTTCGGTCTTAACCTCCTGCATACCGATACGCTCGGCCAAAGGCGCGTAGATATCCAAAGTCTCCTTGGCTATTCTGGCTCTTTTTTCCGGAGCACAAAAATGCAATGTCCGCATATTATGCAGTCTATCCGCAAGTTTAATCAGCAAAACACGGATATCTTCAGACATTGCCAGCAACAATTTTCTAAAATTTTCCGCTTGCTTGTTGTTGGCTGATTTCTGCTCAATCATTGCCAATTTGGTAAGTCCGTCAACAATTTGAGCGACCTGATCTCCGAATAATTTTCTGATTTCTTCGATAGACGTATCCGTATCCTCAACCGTATCATGCAAAAGTCCGGCAATAATAGAGGTTGAATCAAGCTTAAATTTAGTCAGAATACCGGCCACCTCAACCGGATGAGAATAGTAAGGGTCCCCCGAGGTGCGAAGCTGCGCCCCATGTTTCTTCATTGCAAACACATAGGCCCTGTTTAACGCATCTTCATCTGCGTTAGGGTCATAAGATTTCACCAAATCAACTAATTCATACTGTCTGAGCATTTTCTAAAGCCGCCAAATAAAAAAACGAAATTATTATCAATATAGCACCAAATTATTTAATTTAGTTTAAAGACGGTTCAAAGTAATTGCAACAAAAAAACGAGTCGCTCACGCGACCCGTTTTATTTTTTTATGGATAGTCCTAAAGACTACTCATCATCGCTGAAATCTTCACCGGCATCAAAATTATCATCACCGGCCAAATCATCATCACCGAGCTCCCCGTCCAAATCGACATTGCTGTCAGCATCGGCATCCAAATCCAAAGCATCGTCATCACCGCCATGAATTTGCATATTGTCGTCCATTTCAGCCTGCGGCAACAAACCGGTAAACTGCTCATCCAAATCAGAAAGTTCTTTCTCGGCAGCCATAATCTCGAGCTCTTCCTCCTCAGGCTCCTCAACCTCAACATATTTCTGCAAGCCCATAACCAGTGAGCGCTGAAGCTCCTCAATGCTGACGGTTTCCGCAGCAATTTCGCGCAAAGCAACCACGGAGTTTTTGTCATTATCCCTAGCAACGGTCAATGGTGCCCCGGCCTCGATATCCTTAGCTCTTTGGGCGGCCACCATTAACAATTCATAACGGTTAGGAATTTTATCAATACAATCTTCTACAGTAACGCGAGCCATTTTAAATCACCTTTTACCTAGAGTTAAAACATTTTGCCAATTGGTATACACCAGCTCAAATAAAAAAAGCAACAAAAAAATAAAAAAAACATTATGAATCAAGATGTTATTATTTTTAATTTTCGATTCGCAAGGAGGTTCCCGCCAGCTTAAAATTATATTTTTTCCATTTTTGCTCCAACAGCGGACGATTTTTCTGAACCTCGACCACATCGGCAAGCGGCGCATTATAAGCAGAAACAATGGCTTGCATGGTTGCGTAGCGAAAAGCCTGAGATTTTGGACTCAGTTTATTGATTTCATCATCATAAAGCCCAAGCTTATACGCACGAATAGCCTGCATCAAAGAAGAGCTAATTCGCGACAAACGATAGGCCTTCACGGTCTTATCACAAGTATAGGCCCACTCATTGAGCGTAAAACCCTCACCGGCCACTTTTCGAGCCAATTCCAACTCTTGGCCCATAAGACGAGCCTTTTGCACCAGCCTTGCACAAGGATTAACACCTTCACGCAAACCGGCGACAATAGCCGGATTTTTATCAAATTCATAACTCCACAACATAGAAGATATTCGGCTCAACTGATAGCGATTATCCCCTGTCTGATACCAATCTTCCACCGCATCAATCGTGCGGACAAACGCCTGAATATCTGCCGATGTCAGCAAAGAATCAGGTGTAGGTTTAATAGTGCGTAGCTGGCTACGCCCGGACTTTTGAGGAAGGGCGTTGGGCATAAAGTCCTCGGGCGGCACCAATTTTTTGAGTGCGGCAAAAAACTCAGGATCATAGACCACTTTGGGATGATAAGGCGTCATTTGCGGACGTTCAATTTCTCTGGCATTTTCCGGCCACATTTCAGGCATGAGAATATAGTACAAAAACGGAGACAAAAACTCAATATCTTCTATATCTTTCAGCTGCGGTGCGATTCGCTTTGGAAACTGATGCTTTGTTTCTTTGATTCCCGGCATATTCAAAACTTTTTCCGACATATTGGGAATTTCAAACAGCATCGGTCCGATATACGGATACATTTCCTTGGGCAAAGCCTTCAGAATCTCTAAAGTATACTCCTCTTCTTCCCACTTAAGGCGCTTTTCATTAATCCCATAGGTTGCCGCGCGCGCATAAAAATCACGGTCAAATTCGCCGGTCAGCTCCCAAAAACTATGATATTTTTTATCATAATACCGATTTTCACGATTAAAAATCTTCTCCAACTCAGCCAGAGGCGGCAAAATATCTTTCTCAAGATTAATCTCAAAATCCTGCTTATAGTCAGCCATAGCGGCATTGGCAGATTTTCCACCCCCAAGCGCACACAAGAATAAAACAGCCACAAGAAGTTTATACATTTAGTTCCGAGCCACCCGTAAAGTATAAGTTAAGACCAAAGAGCCGTTTGCCGGAATCTCAAGCTCCCAAACAAATTTGCCAACCTCCTCGGAAGCGTGCGGCAAACTTTCTTTTACCAAAGAAACATCTCCATAAGTTTGCTGTATAAATTCCAACTTGGCAACCTTATTCTTGGTATTATGGATGGTAACTTCAAAATCTTTTTCCGTCACCTTATCCGCGATTTGCCTTAAAGCCGCAAGTTTTCCATCAGCAAAAATATCGCTGACCTTACCTGCCTCAAGCTCAGTTTTTTCGCCTTTGGCAAGCTGAGGAAAGCTGGTGCCGCCCGCAAACTGCAAATTGCCTTTATCGTCTTTTTCAAAAAAGCGGATATCTCCCTGAGGTAAATTGCTTTGCTGCTCATTAACTAAAACATAATAAAGTGATGGTTTTAAGTTTTTAAAATTCTCCCCGGCTCCGCCATAGACGGCATTCAAAGAAGAATTGAGCCGATAAAGAGATTGATATTTAAAAGCAGAACGAACAAATTGAACCTGCTTACTTTGTTTATCCCTGATATCGGTTTTAAAAGGCAAAGTATAGATGTAATACTCCCCTAAATTTTCGGGAGACAGGTTGCTACCGAGTGCCGCACCCTCTGCGGCATCATAAGAATTTTTAGCAGCCATCATCAGCATTCTGGGCTGGACTTGAGGAGTGCTGGGAACACTAAGTTCCCCGGAAAAGACCTGAACTTCAGCATTTTTATAATCAATTCCAGATTGATTACTAAGAGTAATAAATCCCTCAATATCCATGTTGTCATCTGCTGCAATTTCTGCCACATAATCAGCCTTCCAACTCATTCCAGAGGTCAGATAAGAGAGCTCCAGCGGTATATTTTGAGGATTTTCATTTTGTATTTTTGCACTCAAAGTGGGTTTAAGGCGCAAATCCTGCGGCAATTTTTCAAAAACGATGCGGCCGGGGAAATTAGCCTCAATCCCGTAATCAAACTGGAGCAACGGCGAACCATAAGAGGCATTAAGCAACAAAGCCGAAGCAAAAATATTTTCACCGTTAGCCGGATTGCTCATCACCGTTTTCACCTTTTGGCCAACATACTTGTCTAAAAGGGAACTATAGTCTAGGACATCATATTCATAGTTTGTTTCCAAGACATTTATACCTTTACCCTCAATCATGGCCGTTGCCGGTTGCATTTGCTTAGCCACGCCCTCAAAAGCCACATCGACAAGGCCAACAGGCAAGTTAACATTGCGCACATCGCGCACAAGGGCAAGATTTTGATTATAAATTGTCAAAGATATATTTTGAGGAGGCAAATTGATTTCCTGAGCCCCCGATGGGGTTGCCAAAGTTGCTGCAAGTAGCAAAGTCAAAACGGCCAAACGCTGCATAAATTCCTCCCTTATTGGTAGACTATGTAAGATATATAACCTAAAAAAAGCTAAAAAAGAAGAAATAAAATAAAAATAATCTGGACTCGCGAAAAATATTAGCCTAATATCAGGACATACAAGATAAAATTTTACTCAAAGGAGAAAAAACATGGCCTGGACAGATGAAATGGTCGAGCAGTTAAAAAAGATGTGGCAAGAAGGCCTCACCACCGGTGAGATCGGCAAACGTCTCAATGTTTCAAAAAACTCCATTGTTGGCAAAGTTCACCGTTTGGGCTTGTCAGGACGTCCCTCTCCCATCAAGAAAAAAGAGGATAATGAGCCACAGAAGGCCACAGTAGAAAAGAAACAGGAAAAAGTAGCGGAGAAGAAACCGACCTCTGCCCCAACCTCGACAAAAACTGCAGCAACTCCGGAACCTGCACCAACTCCAGCCCAAAAAACTGCACAAGAAAAGGCCATCAAAGAGAAAAAAGAAGAAGTTGAGTTGCCGGAAGAAGAACTCAGAGCCCCTTTGGCCAAACAAGAAAGAGTATTTAAACCCGGGCATCTGTTCTCTTTAACAGACTTGGATAATCACACTTGCCGTTGGCCGATAGGCGATCCTAAAGATGAGAATTTTCACTTCTGTGGCAAAAAAGTAAGGATTGGCCAGACTTATTGCGATGAACATTCTACAATAGCCTACGTCAAACCCGGAAAGAAATAGTCTTTATGCAAAAAGCGCCGATGTCGGCGCTTTTCTTTTGATTGGAGCGGGTAACGGGAATCGAACCCGTATCCTAAGCTTGGGAAGCTCACGTTCTACCACTGAACTATACCCGCACGGCACCTCATTTGATAAAACAAAAAAAACATCTTGGCAAGCAAAAAAATCGGCTTATGAAGAATGAAGTGTCAACATCACCCCTAAAACGATAAGGACAAAGCAAAAAAGCTTTTTTAGCATAATTTGTGGTGATGTTTTTTCCATCAAACAAAGCCCCAGATGCCTACACAAAAGCAGGCTTAAGACTAGCATAAAAATCGGCTGAGTTGCCGCCACTGCGGTAGTAATAACGGGAGAAAGCCCCGACAAAGCATAAACTCCGGTTGCCGTGCCTAAAAAGCAAATAAATTCATTCACCGCAAAAATCTTGAATTTTTGTAAATATGGCGGAAAATTTTTGACAATATCCTGTCGCCATTTTTTCACCCCCAAAAAAGCCAACGGCATGCACCCTGAGATCAGGTTCGGATAAATTGCCAAATTAATCCAATTACTATCCGTTTCTAAAGCATATTTTTCCAAAACTCGGCCGAAAGAGACAATAAAAGCGGCAAAAAGCATATAATAAAAAGCCTTATTTAGCTTTGGAATTTTATTACCCTTAACACTCAAAGCAACGGATGCCATAACAATGACCGTAAAACCGATATATTGCGTAAAAGACAGCTCCTCCCCAAGCCATAGATAACTTACAATCGGCACCGTAATCTGCCCAAGAGAGAATAGCGCCGCCACTATTGAAGCATCAATTACTTTCATTGCCAAATAATAAGGATACAAATAACCAACACTGATAGCCGCCACCCCAACGTAGCAGGCAAAGGCCTTAACCGAAGGAACTGTTGGCATTCCCAAGAACAAGAGCAATGGTAAGAATAAGGCATTCATTAATGAGACATAAAAAATCATCGTTGTCGGATGCTTAAACGTCTTATTAGAAAGTAAACTTTCGATAATCACAGCCATTCCCAAGAACAAGGGCGGCAAAAAAGCAGCAAAAACGAAATTCATAATTCACCTGTCATTTTTGTTTTTGTATACCAGCCACATCTTAAATATAAGTTAAGCAAAAACAAAAGCTTTGATTCATAAATTTGAGTTTTTTTTGCTGGTATTTTAAAAAATAACGTGATATAAAACGCGTGAATAGATTCTAAAGCCCCGCGCGGGCATCTTCTAACCGGCCGGCAGATTAGGCATAAAATCGTCTATCTGAGGGCCTTTTTATATTAACGAAACTTAAGGATATAATATGTCAGAAGTTAAAATGAAAATGATGGATGGTAACGAAGCGGCCGCTTCTGTTGCCCACCGCATGAATGAAGTCTGCGTTATTTACCCGATTACCCCGTCTTCTCCGATGGGTGAATGGGCTGACGCATGGTCTGCAGCCAAACAAAAGAACCTTTGGGGCGTTGTACCTGAGGTTCAGGAAATGCAATCAGAAGCCGGTGCTGCCGGTGCTTGCCACGGTTCAATCCAGGCCGGCGCTTTGACTACTACCTTTACCGCTTCTCAAGGTTTGCTCTTGATGATTCCCAATATGTATAAGATTGCCGGTGAGTTATCTCCGTTTGTTATGCATGTTGCCGCACGTTCATTGGCTTACCACGCTCTATCCATTTTTGGTGACCACTCTGACGTTATGTCCTGCCGCCAAACCGGTTTTGCAATGTTGTGCTCCAACTCCGTACAAGAGGCTCATGACTTTGCAGCCATCGCTCAGACCTCAACCTTGCGTTCACGCGTTCCATTCATGCACTTCTTTGATGGTTTCCGCACTTCTCACGAGATTAAGAAGATTAAATTGCTCTCTGATGATGATCTGCGCGCCATGTTGGAAGGTGTAGATTATCAATTCAACGCCAAGAATGCTTTGCGCCCTGAGGCTCCGGTTATTCGTGGTACAGCCCAAAACCCGGATGTATTCTTCCAAGGCCGTGAAGCTGCCAACCCCTACTACAACAAAGTTGAAGGCATTGTTCAAGAAGAGATGGATAAATTTGCCAAAATCACTGGCCGTCAGTACAAGACTGTTGAATATGTCGGCCCTGCTGATGCTGAGCAAGTTATCGTTATTATGGGGTCTGGTGCCGAAACAGTTGATGAGGCTATTACTTACCTCAACAACAACGGTTACAAAGTAGGCTTGATGAAAGTTCGTCTATACCGTCCGTTCCCGAGCAAATCATTCATTAAGGCATTGCCTGCATCTGTTAAAGTTGTAAACGTTTTGGACCGCACCAAAGAGTCTGGTTCTATTGGAGAGCCTTTGTACTTGGATGTTGTTGCAACCTTGACCCAAGCCTTTGCCAATGGCGAAATTGCCTCTATGCCGCGCATTTATGGCGGCCGTTATGGCTTGTCCTCAAAAGAGTTCACCCCCGGAATGGTTCGTGCCGTATATGACAACGGTGCTTCTGCCAAACCGATTAACGGTTTCTCTGTTGGTATCAACGAT
>CASERH010000019.1 GCA_949290295.1 uncultured Pseudomonadota bacterium
TATTGCCACCCCAATTACGGGGTAGCTGGTGCTATCGCTGCCCTCACGAGCTGCGACCTCACCCCCTCGACGCTGAAGATCGGATACATCAACGGCAATATTCTTGAGGGTATCATCACGATCACCTCGGATCACGATAGTGTAAACTATCCCGTTGAGATTCTGGTTGAGAACGACGATGTTCTTGGCTGGGAAGTCGACGACTACGCCGTTGTAACCGGCCGCAATGAGGTAACCATTAAAGCCTACGAGACCCTCAATGGAGACCGTACCGGCAGAGTTGAGAAACTTACGGCTAGCTACGCTGCAAACCTCACCGCCGGTGCAATCATCACGAAGACGTCGCAAGACATTCTTCGTCTGGTGAATACCACGGCCACTCTCTCAAGCTCGACGGCTTCATTCTCTTATGTCCTCGGCAGCGAAAGCTTCGAAGACAAGTGGAGTTGGAGTGCTTCGAGCAATGCAACCTTCACGCTGCCCGACGGCAAGACGCAGGTTACGAAGCCTGTAAAGGCTGACTATTCTGTGAGATCGACTGGACTCAACATCAACGGCAACGTTTACAGCAATGCAGCTTCGCTGTATGCTGACAACATCGCTGTTGCAGAAGATGTCCAGAAGATTCAAGTCGTAAAGGCAGACATTGATGGTTATGAGGCCATTTCAGGTTTTTTGACCACTTGGTATCGCAACATTAATGGAGCTCTGATTTCTCAGGGCAACATTATTGTAGTGAACTATCGGAACATCAGCGACAAGAACAAGAACATTCTTGTTGTTCGCGATGCTTCTAACGGTCAGGAAATTATGAGAGAAAACGCTAACAATATTGCGGCAGAAACCATTCTGTCTGTTGTCTATGGCAACAATGGAATGTCTGTTGCAACGCTGATTGGCGTTACCTCGACGACCGCTCAGCCGAAAGACTGGCGCTACGAAAGCATAAATGATAGCGCAGCTCTGACGGTTGATGAACTGGCTGTTGTAACCCAGCGGCTTCCGAACCCCTACATTGCTTACGCAACGGTAGAGAATGGAGGCCTGAAATTGGGGAACTTCATTTTCTATTAAAATCAATCATCGCCCCGACCGCTAGCTCAGACAAAGCGAATGGTCGGGGCATTAAAACCCAAAAAAAAAATGAAAAAGCATATATTTCTGGCAATCGCCACCGCCATAATGGCCGTTATCTCTGCCAGCGCGCAGAACATTGACGGCCGCTCAACCGTTATAAACGGCAACCAGAACTTCCAACTGGGAGCCGTTGGCGCCTTCACCTCCATCAACGGAGACAATGTCTTCGGAGGAGGCGCCGAGGTGACGTACAACTACAAGCGCTTGCGCTTGTCAGGACAGTACGTCTACGCAAAGAACGGCAACATTGACCGCTCCTTTGCAAATGCAGGCATCGGCGTGGCCCTTGTAGGGAACCCGAACGTAAAAGTTCGCCCCTACCTCATGGCCCGTGTAGGTGGCGCTAGCCAGTCTAGCTTCTCTTGCTACGGGACGAAAGTCTCGGGCGGCAATGAGAACGTAAACGTAGACATGAACTTTGTTCATGTTTACAAAAACTACGACTGGAACCTCCAGACTTCTCTGGAGTTCCAAGTGGACTTCATTCTGTCGAAGCTGATAACCTTATCAGCTTTCGCGGGAATAGTCTACAATCCCAACGAGGGAGCTCAGACGTGGTCTGACCTTGGCGATGTCAACATTGACTCGCCTCAGGGCAGCCATTTCGAGGTTTCCCTCAAGAATCTGAAAGCTGTCGTTGACTGCAACAAGGTTGGCCCCATTATGGGCCTTATCCTGAAATTCAGGTTCTAGAATTATTATAAGCAGCAGCCGTCACACTGACCCTTCGGGATCAGGAGGCGGCTGTTGCATTTTTAAATCACCGACGCACAAAAAAGCCTGCTCTCTCAAGCAGGCTTTTTTCTTATCATCCAATCAGGCTTAGAATGTATAGCGCAAACCACCATACCATTCATGAGCAGTCGTCTCGCCATAATCAATTTCTTCCATATCCATATAGCGATATCCGGCATCAAAGTTCAAGCAACGATTCAGACGCAAAGACAAACCGGCACCAAGCATCCAGGTGAAGTTATCTTCATCCCAAGAGTAGCCATACCCGCTCTCAGAGTTCTTGTGCTCAATTTCCAAACGGCTAATACCGATACCACCGGCCACATAAGGACTAATCCAGTAGTTAGGCATAAAATCAACATACGCATTCAACATAAAAGAATCAGACTCTTGAGAAACATCATATTTTGAAAGACCACTCTCATAGTGGTCATCTTCATCATTACGATAAATATATTCACCTTCAAGACGAAAATATTTGTACTTATAACCTAAAGCACCGGAAACATTCCAGGTGCCGTTCAAATCAATACGAGCAGCGCGAGAAACGCTATCATCCTGATCATTCAAGTTATAATCGGTATATCCTCCTCTGACGGCGACATAGAAACCGTCGCGAGCCTCGGCAACAGAGCTGACAGCCAAGGTCAGAACCAAAGCAGATGCAGCAGTGGCAAAAATCTTATTCATCAATAACTCTCCCTTTGTTTTGTTAATTTTGTCCAAAAGCTATCATAACTCTAAAAAATAATCAAGCTTTTTTATAACTGTCTCGAATTTAACCATAAAGATATTATAAAAGAGTTAATATCCCAAATTTTCCACATCTCATATATTTGGCCTCGCCCCAACATTGCCAAGTCTCAAAGTATTTCCCTCTTATACCACAAAGAAATGCTGGAAATATTGGAAAATAGCTATATAATACATCACAATGATAAATTAAGGAGTTTTGATTGATGAAACGCATCAGTGCTTTTTTAGTTGCTTTTTTGTTTGGCATATACGGTGGACAAGTTCTAGCTCAAAATAATGCCGCACCGGCTAAAACCCCCACTTGGCAACCAAACCCCGAACACTCCGTCATACTAGAAGAGATTGCTTCTGCCATTGGCCCTTCAGCTCTTGAAAACATTAATAATGCTGAGCAAATTTTTTGCTACCAAATCACCAACCGACCGGAGAACTACACCGGTTATACCATTGACGGTATGGCTATTGTTGGATTTTGCGGAATCATTAACAAAGAGCTCCAAACCATGATAACCTCTGAGTTATTTATGAACCCTGACAATATTGTCTTTGATGTTACCGAAAACTGCATCATTCGCCCCAAAGTTATGTTGCGATTTGTTCGTGGTGTAGATTTCACCGATGTTTTGCTCTCCTCCCCCTGTCATGCCTTTGCCATTTTCTATGGCGGCAAAGTCAATGCCTTCAACGCCAAACCGGCCGCCCAGATTATTGACGCACTCATCAATCCCTTAATTAAAGGCAAAGTTGATTTTGCCTCTCCGGCATTGTTTAATCAATTGCTCCCTATCGGTGTTGCCCAAACCGAGGAACAAAAACAACTCCTCAATAAAAAGAACGAGCCCATCCGCAATTGGATAAAAGCTCAAGAAGAGGAAGAAAACAACGCCCCCAAGGGTTGGAACAAATTAAAAATGAAGAAATAAAAAAATGAAGCTGCATGTTGCCTACCAAGGCGTAGCCGGAGCCTACTCCCACATCGCCTCCAAAACTCTTTTTCCAGATGCGGAATATATCCCTTGCTTTAGCTTTGCTGAGGCCTTTGCCCTTGTCCAACAAGAAAAGGCTGACCTGGCGGTCATTCCGGTAGAAAACTCAAACGCCGGCCGCGTAGCAGATGTCCACCTTCTATTGCCACAAACGGGCTTATCCATCAGCGGAGAATTCTTCCTCAAAATAGAGCACCAACTCTTAGGCCTACCCGGCAGCCACCTGGAAGACATCAAACAGGCTTTTTCGCATCCGCAGGCTTTGGCTCAGTGTTCCAAATTTTTAAATGACCACGGCATTACTCCTGTTGCCGAAAGTGATACAGCCATCTCTTGTGAGAAGATAAAATCTCTGCAAGATAAATCATGCGCAGCCATTGCCTCAGCCCTGGCTGCTGAAACCTACGGGCTTGAAATTTTGGCCTCTAATATAGAAAATGCCTCCAACAACACCACGCGGTTTTTGGTTATGTCACCGCACAGTCAAATCCCAGAAGATGACGGCGGCGATTTTATCACCTCTTTTATATTTAGAGCCAAAAACATCCCGGCTTCTTTATACAAGGCCTTGGGCGGATTCGCCACCAACGGGATTAATATTACAAAACTTGAAAGCTATTTGCTGGACGGCAAGTTTGTGTCAGCCCAGTTTTATGTTGAAATTGAATCTCACCCCTCACGCATAGCATTCAAAAACGCCCTTGCCGAGCTAGAGTTTTTCTCAACCCATGTCCACATGCTGGGTACCTACCCCGCACATCCATATAGAAAAGTATAAGATTAGAATTTAGATTCCGATAAATTTTTGATTGAGGCCTCAATCAATTCATCTTGCGCATGAGCATCCAACTTTTGCGCCAAAACAGCCTTAGCCGTCAAAATCGTGCGCTCAACCGCCAAGGCAGATATTTCCTTGGCCGCCAAATCTTGAGCAGACTTCACTCGCGCTTTGGCCTCTTTTTCTCTTCTGTCCATATCATTTTCAAGCTTAGACATCTGATCCTTGCGCAACAAATTTATCTCTCTCTCCGAGCGGGATAATATCTCTGCAGCCTCTTGTTTGGCATGACGATACTTACGCTCATATTCTGCCAAAAGCTTTTGCGCCTCTTCTTTTAAGTTTGAGGCATCTTCAATTCTCTTGCCAATCAGGTGCGCTCTTTTGCGTAGCGTGTGTTTAAGCATTTTCCACACCGGTCTGGCCAAAGCAACAACCGCCAAAACAAAAGACACGGCAACCCAAAACTCCGCACTCTGATAAAACGGCTCAGCATGCCCGCCAAGCTCCTGCGCGGTTGTCTCAAGAGCATTCACCACGCTGTCTGCGGCATCCAAAACCGCATTTTGAGTAGCATCAATAAGTTCGCGATTCTCTACGGGCATAATTACTTATTCTCCGTCATCTTAAGGGCCGTCTGAATTTCTTTGGCCGAAACTTTTGCAAAACCAATTTTTTTCAGCACCAGTGGCGTTAGTTCCTCAACCATAGCCTCCACATTGCCCAAAGCCTTTTGCTTGGCCGCAGCAATTTTCTTTTCACCGGCAGCAATTTCGGCATTCAGTTCTTGGGTAAGCTCCTGCTGTCTGCGCTCAATCGTGGCATTGAGCTCATCTCTTGTTTTTTGCAAAGAAGCATTAGCCTCATCAGAAGCTTTTTTTAGAGCCTGGTTATACTTTTCAAGCGTTTTTTCAACCTTTTGCTTGAGCTCCTCGGCAGCGGCCAAATCGGCATCAATCTTAGCCTTGCGCAAATTAATCATCTCCGCTGTCTTGGGGATAATAAACTTGCTCATGATAAACAGCATCAAAAAGAAAGACACGCACAGCCAAAAAAACTGTGAGGGAAAAATGCTGAAATCAAGCTGCGGCATAGCCAAACTCCTTTAAGTTAGATAAAAGCTTTAAGAAAAATTTTTCATCTCCGGAAAGAGGAGCAAACACCAAAAGCTCATCACTCTTGCTTACCCCTCTCAAGAAATGGTAAAACCTTGCTTAAAAATTAGTTTCCGGTCAACATAACCAGAGCAATAACGAGCGCATACAATGCAATTGCCTCAACGGCGGCAAATCCGGCCCAACCATAGATATCAACATCTTTCTTGACCTGCGGATTGCGTCCGACGGTAGAGATAATGGTTGTCCAAACCTGAGACACACCCCAAGCAGCGGCCATCATGGAGAGAGCACACATACCAGCGCCAATATAAGCTAACGGTTCCATTTTTTTTCCTTTCCTAGAGTTAGTTAAAATAAGTTTTTAAATCTCAGTGTTCGTGCAAAGCATCGCCCAAATATATACAGCTCAGCACCGTATAAATAAAGGCTTGCAACAAAGCAATAAAGATTTCAAAACATACGATGCAGCAGTTAAACAGCACCGGAATAAAACCCAGCACTCCGAGAGCGGCCACAAACCCGGCAATAATTTTGAGCATAATATGCCCAACCGTCATGTTTGCCACCAAACGGACTGTAAGGCTAAAAGGCTTAGACAAGAAAGAGATCATCTCAATCGGCACGATCAAAGGCGCCAAAGCCATAGGGATTCCCCTTGGCATAAAAGTTCTGAGCCAACCGATTTTTTTCTTTCTTATACCAATAAGAACATTGAAAGCCAAAGCAATCAAAGAGAGGCTCCCCACCGCGGTCAAATGCGAGGTAAAAGTAAAGGCATAAGGAAACAAGCCAAGCAAATTACCAAAAGCCACAAAGAGGAACACGGTAAAGATAAACGGAAAATATTTTAAACCTTCAACCCCGACATTTTCTCGCAAAAGAGAGGAGATAAACTCATAAATTGTTTCCGGCACGGACTGCGCAATAGAAGGCACCAACGTCCTTTTGCGCAAACACAGAGCAAATAGCAGAGTCGAAACAGCCACTGCCAACATCATAAACAAAGCAGAGTTGGTAAAAGAAATGTCGATTCCCCCTACCTCAATCGGGACAATGGGTTTAACGACAAATTGTTCCATCGGATTGGACACGAGTTACTACTCCTTACGTTTCACTTCCTCGCTTTTGGCAAAGCGATAAACATTCAAAACACCGGCACCACCGCCAAAGAACATAAACAAGATCAGCAGCCATGGTTGGTAACCGGTTAGTTTATCCAACAAATAGCCTATTGCCGCCCCAACCAACACGCCTGAAAGCAATTCTACGCCAATTCTAAACCCCACCTTAGAAGCATAAGCAAATTCAGATTCTGGTTTATCCCTGCGCGCGAAGGCCTCCTTGGATTTCAAATCACGGATTTTTTGTTCCAGTTGTTTGATGTCCTCAGGTGTTTTCTTCATTCTCAAACTCTACATTATAAAATGTTAAGCAGTTATTAAAAAGAAGGAGTAATTTTTATTTCTTAGTATGTATTTTAACCAATCTATCTTCGATTAAAGCGGCAAAGCTTTCATAGGAATGTACACCGGGCAACATCTCGCTTTTACCTTGAGAAGATATAACAAAAGAAGGCGTGCCCTGGATTCCAAGCTGGCTGATGCCGTTTTGCCGATTAGAGAGGATCTCACGGGCATTGTCATCATTTTTAAGACAAAGCTCAGCTTTTTCCTGAGACAATCCGCTTAACGCCGCATATTGTTTCAAAACCTTATCCGGATTTCTCGACAATCCCCACTCACGCTGCTTTTTGAACAAAACATCCACAAACGGAAAATATTTGTCTTCATCGACACATTCAGCCAAAAGAGCCGCATTCATGGATTCTCTGTCAATCGGGAACGGTACGAACACGACACGCAACAACCCCTTGTCAACAAAATTTTCCTTGAACTTTGGCAAGGTATGAAGATGAAAATCAGCGCAATGAGAACAACCGAAAGAAGAATATTCATACAATGTAACCGGAGCATTTTTATCCCCGATACTATGCTCATCAGGCAGCACGAAGTTGTCCGGAATGTCTGGCAAGTTTGTCAAATCCTCTTGTGCGGCAGCCGGTTGCACCAAAACAATATTGCCATCTTCTGTCATTTCAAAACCCTTGCTGGAAAGATACATTCCTCCGGCCATAAAGAAGATAACAACTGCAGCCACCAGACTGCTCAAATTTTTAATAACGCGTTCAAACTTCATCCTAACCATTACCTTTATTATTACTGATGACGCTGCATCCGAGCTCAATAAGTTTTTGTTTCAATTCAGGATTTTCAACCCCGTCACTTAAGTCCTTAATATAATTTTCTTCTTCTTTGGTTACAAGTATTTTTTGCACCCCTTGCATATCTTGCACCTCATCATCTTCAAAACCAAGCTCCGAGTTTTGGATAATGCGGATGTCCGAAATTGCCTGATACCCAAAATAGAAGTTAATTTTTTCCTTAATAATCTTCTCACGCAACTGGAGCTCTAAGGCAAAAGCCCCCGACGGCACCTCAATTTGCAAACAACCGCCATCTTTACTGCCGCGGCGAGATATAATTTGCCTGGGAAGCGTATAGGCAGCCACATCCTCACCGACAATTTCTTTCCAATTAGAGAGCAGATCAATCTCCGTAAAACCTTTTTTTCCAAGCAAACTCTTAGCCAGCGGCATCAACATTTTTGCCACCGACTGCAAATCATGAGTCCGTCTCTCCTCACTGATGAGGTTTATTTGCTTATCTTTTTTTACCATACGAAGCAATCTAACAAACAATATCAACAAGGGCAAGCCTTTTGTTGACGAGAGCCAAAGTTTGCGCCTATAATCAGCACCAAATAAGAGGGAGAAAGAATATGGAATGGCATCAGATATTGCATGCTCTGTTATCGCTGATTTTTGTCATCGGCCTATTGTTTTTGACCCTTTGGATATTTAAGTTTTGCGAGCAAAAAGGTCTAAAGTGCAAGCTCATCAAAGATCTCAATGCCGGTCGCAGAATAGATATTTTAGAAAAACGCGCCATCGATTCTCGCAACCAAATTGTGTTGCTCAGGGCTGATCAAACTGAATATTTGGTCTTGCTCGGCCAAACCGGAAATCTGTTGCTGAAAACCAACTTCCGCCAGGATAAAAAAGATGAATAAAAAATCACTTTTAGCCATTTTAGTTTTTATTTTTGCTGCGCTCTGCTATGCTGAACCGGCCTTTGCCCAAAGCCTGAATATCAGCCTTGGTGATACGCCGAGCGGCACCGCCACGGGAAGAATTTTCAGTGTTCTGATGATGATTACGGTATTGTCGTTAGCACCATCGATTCTGATTATGATGACATCTTTTACCCGTATTATCGTCGTATTTTCCATCACGCGCAGTGCTCTGGCCACCAACGCCACTCCGCCCAACATGGTTTTGGTCTCACTGGCTTTATTTCTGACATTATTCATTATGAGCCCCACTTTGGAAAAATCGTGGGAAGAAGGCATCAAACCGATGATGGATGAAAAAATAGAAGTTATGGACGGCTTAGAAAAAGCAGCCAACCCCATCAAAGAATTCATGGTCAAAAACACCAGAGAAAAAGACTTACTGCTTTTTAGTGACTTAAGTGGTGAGAAACCGGCCGAAAACATTGAAGAGACACCCCTGAAAGTAGCGATTCCCGCGTTTATGATTAGTGAACTCCGCCGCGCGTTTGAAATTGGTTTTCTGATATTTGTGCCGTTCTTAATCATCGACATGGTCATAGCCTCGGTCTTAATGTCCATGGGTATGATGATGTTGCCGCCAACTGTTCTGGCGCTGCCGTTTAAGGTTATATTTTTTGTGCTTGTAGATGGCTGGTATTTATTGGCCGGCAGCCTGATAAATAGCTTCAAATAGCAAAAAGCCCCAAATTATTGGGGCCTTTTATCTTACCAAACTTCATCATAATCCAAGGCTGGATCATTCAAACGTTTATAGTACGGGTCATTGGAGTTATTATACTTTTGAAATCCGAATCTAAACTTGGTTAACTGATCATATCCTGTATCGACATACGCAGGATTCCAGCTCCAAGAAGGTGTTTCATTAATATCACGTCTTTCAAAATAACAATAGACATTAGCAATGGCGGTCATTTCCTCATTATAGACGGGGAACAAATTCCACACCACTACATTTTGCGTAGCCAAAGATCCCTGCCCCAAAGCTTTTAAGTATTCGCTATAATCTTGAGCATAATACAGGAATCCCATAATAGCATGCCAACCAACAAAAGTATCATACCTACTAGGCCCTTGGTCCCCTGACCCGGTGGCAGTTCCACCATTTCCTTTCACTCCGCTTACGGTTGTATTAAGCCAGGTATTAGTTTGAAACGTCAATGGATAACCGGATCCCTCAGCCAAAGGATGAGTGTGAGATCCGGCAGAGCCGTCAGCTTCTGCTAATTGGAAATGAGCAGTAGTCGGATCCGTCGGAGGAATAAAATAAGCTCTAAACTTATCAGCCACATCACCAGCTGTAGGCTTACTTTCAGGAATATAGTAGGCCTCAGCCATTTTCCAACGAATAGGACTAATGGTAATCACCTTAGAATATCCCGGCGGACACTGAGGCGTCGGCACAAACCCAAGCCACGGCGTTGCAATACAATCTGCTGAAGTGCAATCTGCCGGAGGATCATTAACAAAACCAGGAGTACTAACAGATACTTTATAATCTTCCCACGAGGCCTTATCCGTTTCCTCCTTATAAGTATTATCCAGCACATAAATACCCTTGTTAATAAAGTCAGGCAAAATATCACTCAAACGAGCTCCGCCGCGAGTAGTAAGCTTGATATCATGCATCACCGAGGTATAAGCAGGATTTACTTGGTATGCATCATAGGGATTATTTGCAGTGTTTCCATCACCTTTAATATTTAACGAATACTGGTTTCCACTTCCCAACCAAGAAGGATAAGCTTCGTTGGCAATAATCCTATCCAGCTTAATATATCCGGGGACATCTTGCTGTCCGTCCCCCTCTGCAAGATCAGTCCTTGAAACATTGTCCCTTGTTGCAGTAACTGCCGGCAACTGGATGATCCCGTTTCTATTAATTCTTACCCCCGAAGAGCGATTAACGAATTCATCACTATCTTCCGGAATTTCAGCATTTTCATCAAAAACGATATCATCAACATCAACTTGCAAATTATCCGTATTAACAGAAAAGATACTACCTTGGATATTAACATCTCCGTTTGTTAAGGCAACTTCAGGCTGCAACACACCACCGCCAGTTCCCGTCAAGACAGCTCCGTCTGAAGCCAAATGAAGATTAGAACCATATCCAGTTGTAGATGAGCCGTCTGCATTGGTAGAAGTAGAAATCAACCCCAAGCGCACGTCTTCATCAGACATCGCCAACTTACTATTACCGGCATTAGCTGTAATATTATTTCCTTTCAAAAGGGCGCCGCTGGAATCCATCGTCAAATAGGTAGGATAAGCACCCTCACTATCAGCTACCCGAACGTCGACCTGTCCGGTCCCCTGCAAGGCCGCATTTCCCTGATTATCGACCCAAACACTGCTCCCTGCTGCTTCCAAACCAGCTGTTGTGCCATCAATCAGCAACTGAGCGGAACCAACTCCGGCCTGGACAGATGTATCCGTTGTATACAACCTCGGATCGACACTGTCTCCCACCATTAAATTATTACCGGCCACAGTTACCTGTGAAGCATCCGCAACAAAATTATAGTTTCCATCGCCCAAAGCACCCCCGCCAATAGAGCTTTCTCCAAACAAATTATTAGCGACCAGATCCGTATCAATCCGCATACTTCCGACAACATGAGCATTATTCTTAACCAACAAATTTCCGTCACTGACCAAAGCATATTCCGAATTTGCAGTATCATTCTCTCCACTGCTCCCAGAAATAACAGCACCGCCTTTGGCTATCAGTTTACCGGCTTCAACAGACACATCTCCCCCTTTAACAGCGATTCCACCATCAGTAACATCTATTCCGGCACCTGCGGTCAAAAGGCCGGTAATATTAGCCACGCCATTAGAAATCAAACTTTCAACCGTGGTAGCTCCGGCGGTTAAATCTCCGGTAATTGTCGCGGTGTTAGCAGAAAGAGCTCCGCTAACAGAGGCATTGGAACCAACATCTAAATCACCGGTAGAAATAAGTTTTCCGTCAATCGTAACAGCACCGGCCTCTGTTCCGTCACGCCCGGCCTCTGCTGCGGCCACAATTTTGCTAACATCTTCCAGGTTTTCCCCACCCATATAAAGAGTAGTTTCCATGGTATTATACATAGGATCACCTTTACTGGTATCTCTATACAGCACATGTCTAGCATCTGCACCGCCGCCAGAAGATGTTACCGCATGAACAGAAGATGTTGCCAAGCTTCCATCTGGAACATTTGTATCACTGAAGAAATCACCCAAGGGAGCCCCCCAACCACCTTGCACACCTTTAATTTCTTTCTCTCTGACAACACCACCGTTTGCACCAACCATAGAAGCAATTTTTGAGGCTCTCAACATAGGAATCTCATCTAAAGCTTTTGCCAAAACGACACCGGTGATAGCAGAATGTTCTTTCTCAGTTCCCTGATAAATTTTTTCATTACGAATAGCAAATTGATATCCTTCAAATAACTTTGAAGAATCTAAATTAAAGTTATATGGCAAATAAGCCGCCAAGTCATCCTTATCAATAACCTTTTCTCCTGCAGCCCCTCCTGCTAACTCATTGTAGTTATCTTCAATGTAGTCATCTAAAGCTTTGGAAAGAGTACGCAACTGAGTTGCCGTGTTAATATCTTGCAATTCAGTAGTACGCTCTGCCGCTTTTTTATACAAGACCGGAGTCACCATAGCAATCAACCCCAACATAGCCAAGGCTTCCACCATCATGCTACCCTTCTGGGATAAATATTTCCAACTTTTCTTCATCGGTTTTCTCCTTGAACTTTTCTAAATTCCGGTCATATAGACCAAACAGACATGGTTTTCTGCCAAATTACAAACTTTTTTAAAAGAGCTGTCTTGCAATACAGCTTTAGGAACAAAAACAAGCTCTTCCTCACTTCTGGTAGCCAACTGAACATCCGAGGCAGAAGGATTCTCTCTGCTAGCATGGACATCTGCCGGCTTTGCAGAAATCATATAACCAAACTCATTTCTAGAGGCTACAGTACTCCAAAGAGCATCCAAAAAATCTGCATTTGGACGTTGCACTGCCGCAGCCAAATTCATCCATCTCGTCGGTATAGGCCCATAAGTTACCAACATTTTACGCCGACCGGGCACATCGCAAGGATTACTCCCCTCTCCCGCAGCATAAGCAACCGTCAAGTCCTCATTCATACAAAATATCTGGCTGGTATAATTATCATCCAAAACATAGCCATAAGGCATCTCTTTCAACAAATTATCATCGCTGATAATACCGGGAGAATATCCGACAGCATTATAACTTGTGAGATACGGATATTTATTGTACTTCACATAAGTTATCCCAGCCTCATGCTGAACAATCAATCGCCCCAGGGTCGCTTCAGCCACTCTGGAAACAGACAACTCCCGCATATCTGGCCGCACAGATAGCGTGTAAGATGCCAATATTGCCAAAAACGTAGCCAATATCACCCAGATATACAAGTAGGCCTCCCACAATTATTCCACATATATTCAAGTTTAGCACAAAAAAGGTTTCTAATCTATTAAATCCAAGCAAAATTTATTAAATTTCACAAATTTGCAACAAATCGTCCCCATAATTTTCCCGTTTCACAAAAAAGAAGTGGCTAATCTTTGCATAACTGAGAAATTTACGTTTAATTATAAATTTTAATGTTATAGTATATGGAAAGTAAAACTGGAAGCAATAATACTCCGGAGGTTTCATGCTTGACCAGGAAGATGATATAGACAACGAAGACGAGCTCAACCAGCCCAAACAACTAAGCCGCAAAAAGATGCTTATTTTTCTTTTGCCGGTGCTGATTGTTATAGGCTTATCGGTTGGATTATACTATGCTTTCAATCGAGATTATCATACTGCCCAGGCAACATATAAGGTTGTCAAACAAAGCAGCGACGAAGGAGATGGCATTACCGTATTATACGACCTCCCTGAATTTACCGCGAACTTACGCACGGAAGGTCCCGATAAACAAACTTTACACATCCGCCTTAATTTAGAGCTTTCAAATATTGAGGATATTAAGACAATAGAGCTTCTTTCATCCAAAATCAACGATGTCGTCCTCACTCATATAATTGAGCTCACCCCGGAAGAGATTGAAGGATCCAGCGGCCTTTATTGGTTGAAAGAAGAACTTTTATATCGACTAAATTTGGCAGTAGCACCAATCAAAATAAACAATTTAAACATTAAATCACTAAAAAAACAAACAGCAAGCGATTAAAAGGAAAATATCGTGGCAGAGGAAAATAAGACAACAGAAACGACCAAAGAGTGGGCAGACAGCATAGAGGTAAAAGATGGCTCAAACGAGACCGGCGCGTCTCCGGATTCTAAAATTTTGAATCAAGACGAGATTGACTCTCTGCTGGGCTACGGCAATGACTCCGATACGGAATATACCCAACAAACGACCGGAGTAAGAGCAATACTCAATTCCAGCATGGTGTCCTACGAACGCTTACCCATGCTAGAAATTGTATTTGACCGTCTAATTCGCCTGATGGCCACATCTTTGAGAAACTTCACACAAGATAACGTTGAGGTTTCTTTAGATAGCATTGAGTCGATGCGCTTTGGAGAATACATTGATTCGCTCACTCTCCCAACACTATTAAATGTTTTCAAGGCCGAAGAATGGGACAATTATGGACTGATGTCTTTAGATAGTTCACTAGTATACTCAATGGTTGACGTTTTGCTCGGCGGTCGGAGGGGCACGGCGGCCATGAGAATTGAGGGGCGCCCCTACACAACGATTGAACTCAATATCGTCAAAGACATGATACAGCTGATATTAAGTGATTTATCGACCGCCTTTGATCCGATAACTTCTGTTTCTTTTACTTTTGACAGACTTGAAACCAATCCTCGTTTTGCAGCCATATCGAGAATGTCAAACGCAGTAATTGTTGCCCACTTAAGAATTGACATGGAGGACCGTGGAGGCAAGATAGACTTAATGATTCCTTACGCGACACTTGAGCCGGTAAGAGAACTCTTACTCCAAATGTTTATGGGCGAACGTTTTGGCCGCGACACCATTTGGGAGAATCACTTAATGAATCAACTTTGGGATACAGAAGTTGAAATAAAAGCGGTCTTAAAGGAAAAAGACATAAAACTTGCAGAAATTTCTTCTTGGGAAAAAGGTTCGTTTTTGCCCCTAGATATTCCGCCAACGGAACACGTAAACATAGTCTGCGGAGATGTCCCGCTGTTTAACGGAGCGATGGGCAGAAAAGATGACCACATAGTCATCAGAGTTGAAGGAAAGGCAGAAAAAGATGGCTAATCTTGAATTAATTATCAACATTATTATCATTGCGCTTTTAATACCGACAATTATCTATGCCTATTGTCTAAACAACAATTTAAAGGCTCTGCGCCAGAATCAAAAGAGCCTGGCTCAACTGGTTAACGCATTGAATGAAGCGACATTTAAGGCAGAAAACAGCATTCCTAAGCTCAAATCGGTCACGGAGCACTCCTCTGAGGGCTTAAAAGAAGTCGTTGACAGTGCCAAAGAACTCAAAGATGATTTGCTTTTCATCAATGAGCGAGCAGACAATTTGGCGGACCGCTTGGAAAGCGTAATCAGCACGGGTCGAACCATAAAACCCGAAAATCTGAAGATGCCGTCAGAAACTTCAGAAACAGAAGATGCTCGCTCAGAAGCCGAACTAGAACTCCTAAAAGCCTTGCGCTCAATAAAATAACACTGAGGATTAAACATGTTAAGAAGCAAAAAAAACAAAATACGTATTTTACCGATTCTTATTTTCATGGCAGTACTAACCCTGAGCATAAAGGTCAACAATGTCTTTGATTTATACAATCATCAAATAAAACAAAAAGTAAGTATTTCAGCGGCACAAGCCTTAGCGGAGGAAAAGCTCAATCAAGAAACAGTTGCTCTGTCCAAAGTTTTACAAGGAGGAACTCCCGACAACAAAGGAGAAACGCCTCCTGCCGACACAGCATTTACACAATCAGAAATAATGATTTTGCAGGAATTGGCAGAGAGACGGGAGGCCTTAGACTTGCGAGCACAAGAAATTGATAAAAGGGCTATTCAACTAAAAGTAACGGAAGAGGAAATTAATAAAAAACTGCGTCAGCTAAAAGACTATGAACAAAAGCTACAAAAGTTAATAAACACCTATTCTGAGCAAGAACAAGAGAACTTAAATGCCATGGTCAAGATGTATACCTCCATGAAACCTAAAGATGCTGCTCGGATATTCAACAATTTAGATATGAACATTACGGTAGCTTTATTAAAAGGAATGAAACCATCAAGTTCTTCAGCCATTTTATCGCAGATGGATTCACAAAAGGCTCAAGCGGTGACGGCAGAACTAATAGGAAACAATATTTAACTTGGAATATAAATTTTGTTTGCAAAGAAGAGATACATATATACTTTTTTAAGTTTCTTGCTACTTCCGTTAGCAACAAATGCCGCTTTGCCGCAAACAGAAAACACACCTGCAGCGGCGCAAACAAAACCAATAATAGTGGAAAGCATAAAGGACACAAAAACTTCCTCATTTTTAGCCTCCCCGGCACAAGCGCAAAAGAAACGCATTGCCAGTCTAAGCTTTGCATGGAACACCCCTGTTAATTTAGCGGCATTTGAGCGCAATGGTAAGCTGTGGTTAATTTTTGATCATCCGCAGCAGATAAATATTGAAAATTTAAAGAAGACTGCCAGCGAATTAGCAGAAAACATCATTCAGTTTCCACATCCTCTGGGAAGCCTGGTGCAAGTAACTCCGGCAAAAGGAGTTAAAAGCGCCGTCCGTAAAGAAGGATTATTGTGGATTTTGGATTTATATACGGACGATCTGCCGCAACAGCCATTTAAGGAACTGACCATATTCACCCAATATGACAGTATGAAGCAACCTTATCTATATATTCCGACGGAATATGCGGGCAATGTAATCTCGATTATCGATCCTGAGATTGGAGATATTATCAGTGTAGCCACTTCATCTCGCCCGCACTTGGGAACGAAGTCTTTTTATCACTATCCAGAATTTGATATTTTAAGCACCCTTCAAGGTCTGGCCTTTGTCATCAATGCGCCAGACATTATGTTATCCCGAGGCAACTCCGGATTAACCCTACGCGCTCAGGGACGCAGTCTTAACATCACCGGAGATTTAGATGCGCTCAAGCGGCAGCAAATGCTGAAAGACGAGCAATTAACAGCCCCTGCATTTGGCCTACAAATACCGCAAAAACAAATAGATATGAAATTTGTTGATGCGGTAGACCTCCTAAAAAAGGATATCATGGATGCCCCTCTCGCTGAAAAAAATCAGAAGCGAATTGATTTGGCACGCTACTACATTTATAACGGTTTAGGAACCAATGCGCTATACATATTAAACCAGATAAAGAAAGCTGATTTGCCAGAAGCCAGAACAGACAGCTTCCATGCTCTGAGCGGAGTTGCTAATTTCCTAGCTAGACGCTACTCAGAAGCCGTAAAAGATTTTGAATACGGAAATATTCCGAATTTAAGTGAAGGAACATTTTGGCGCACCCTATCTCAGAGTGCTTACAAATTTGATGAATCAAACAACGCCGTAATATTCTCCTTAATATCTCTCATGAGAGATTACCCACAAGCTATCAAAGATCAAATTGCCCTCGTAGCGACAAGGAATGCCCTGCGTACAGGAGATGATCTTGCCTCTCAAAACTTTATAGACATATTACGCTCGGTTCCTGACCGTTTGAGAAATTTAAATCCGGAAATAACCTATTTGGCAGCAAAAAAGCTAGAGCTTCAAGGATATCCACGCAACGCTATAAAAGAGTACAGGACACTTATCAATGGAAATTCAAATAAATATTCGGCTCTATCCCGTTATGACAACGCCGTCTTAAGCCAAAGCATTGGCGTAATGCCGCTAAAAGAGGCCATTGCAGAACTGGAAATGTTGAGATTTGCTTGGGGCGAAAAGAACTTTAAGTTAAAGCTGTTAAACAAATTATCTGATTTATATCTAAAAGATTTTGACTACTACAATGCTCTCCGCACCTTAAACGATGCCGGCAATTTTGTTCAAGACACAAAAGAAAAGCAGCAAATAGCCACCCGCATGATAAAAGTATTTGAGGGCATTTTCTTGAGCAACCAGGCCGACAGCAAACTTTCTCCGGTTAAAGCATTGGCTTTATACAAAGATTTTCAATGGCTGGCAGACATGAGTGCTAAAAAGAACGCCATTATGCAGCGCCTGGCCGACAGACTGGTTGCCGTAGATCTTCTCTCCAGAGCTTCGGACCTATTAAATGAAGTACTGGAAGCTCAAGACCTTTCGGCCGAAAACAGAGCACGCATTGGCGCCAGGTTAGCCATCATAGATTTATTCCAGCAAGCACCCAATCAAGCAATTGAAATCTTGGATAGAACAAATTCCGCAGGTCTTTCACTGGCCACGATAGGTCCGCGCCGAGTAATACGCTCTAGGGCTTTGGCACAACTCGGCCAAACAGATGCCGCCCTTGCACTGCTGGCCAATGATTACAGCAAGAATGCTCTCATTCATAAATTTCAACTTTACTGGCAAGCTGGACGCTGGGCTGATGCGGCTGACACCGTAAAATATTTGATAGAAGAGCCCAAAGAGGGCCAACCACTGTCCATAGAACAGCTCAACTACATATTAGACTGGGCCACGACTTTGAAAAAAGCCGGAAAAGAAACCGTTTTAGTTCGTTTACGCAATAAGTTTTTGCCTTATTTTGCCAATACAGAATATCACAGTATTTTCAATATCTTAACCAATCAGCTAGAAAAAGATAAGGTTGACATCAATCAAATCGATTCTATAGTCAGAGACGTAGAAAGCTTTACGGACTACACAAAATTTTATGAAGAATCTCTTCAAGATAATAATGTAGAATAGAATGAACAGCATATTTCAAATTGAAAGCCCCTTTGCCCCGGCCGGTGACCAACCACAAGCCATAAAAGAATTGGTAGAGGGAATAAACAGGGGAGAAAGAAACCAGGTCCTGCTTGGCGTAACCGGAAGCGGCAAAACATATACCATGGCCAAGGTCATAGAACAGTGCAATCGCCCGGCCCTGATAATGGCCCCCAATAAGATTTTAGCAGCACAGCTGTATAGTGAGATGAAAGAATTTTTTCCGCATAACCATGTGGAGTATTTTGTCTCCTACTATGATTACTACCAGCCGGAAGCATATGTTCCCAAAACAGATACATATATAGAAAAAGATTCAGCCCAAAATGAGCAAATAGACCGCATGCGCAATGCCGCCACAAGAGATATTTTGGAAAATCGAGATGTAATTATCGTAGCATCGGTTTCTTGTATTTATGGCTTAGGCGATGTTGAATCTTATGCTGCCATGACACTGCATCTGCAAGTCGGACAAGAAATCAGCATCAAAGAGATTTATACCCGTTTGGCGGAGTTGCAATACGAGAGAAATCAACAAAACTTTGTCCGTTCAACATTCAGAGTTCAAGGAGATGTATTAGATATTTTTCCGGCCCACTATGAGGACCGAGCTTGGAGAATATCTTTCTTCGGAGACGAGATTGACAGCATATATGAGTTTGACTCCCTAACCGGTAAGAGAACAGCGGATCTAAAAGAGATTACCATATATCCGGCCAACCACTATGTCACCCCTCGCCCGGCTGTTTCACAAGCCATTCAAGGAATAAAAAAAGAGTTAGCCGAACAGATAAAAATATTTCAAGATGAAAATAAATTACTGGAAGCACAAAGAATAGAACAAAGAACAAGATTTGATCTTGAGATGCTGGAAGCAACCGGCCACTGCAAAGGAATTGAAAACTATTCCCGCTACCTGACCGGCCGCAAGGCCGGAGATCCACCCCCGACATTGTTTGAATATTTGCCGCCCGATGCTCTCCTTTTCATAGACGAGAGCCATGTTTCGGTACCGCAGATAGGAGGAATGTTCAGAGGAGATTTTAATCGAAAATCGACTTTGGCACAATATGGCTTCCGCCTACCCTCTTGCGTGGATAACCGACCGCTGAAGTTTGATGAATGGGACAAGATGCGGGGACAAACCATTTTTGTTTCAGCCACCCCCGGCGATTGGGAGCTGGAACAAACCAAAGGCGTGTTCACAGAGCAGGTTATTCGCCCAACAGGGTTAACAGATCCGTTGTGTATTATCCGCCCGGTAGAAAATCAGATAGATGATCTGATGAATGAGTGCCGAAAAGTTGCCGCCAAAGGAGAGCGAGTTTTGGTTACAACTTTGACCAAGAAAATGGCAGAGGATTTGACTGAGTATTTGGGAGATAACGGTATTAAGGTAAGATATTTGCACTCAGATATCGACACATTAGAGCGTATAGAGATTATCAGAGATTTAAGGCTTGGTGTTTTTGATGTTTTGGTAGGCATCAACTTGCTAAGAGAGGGGTTAGATATTCCGGAATGTTCCCTGGTAGCCATTTTAGATGCAGATAAAGAAGGCTTTCTGCGCTCAGAGAGATCACTCATTCAAACCATCGGCCGCGCAGCCAGAAATGCTGAAGGAAGAGTAATTTTATATGCAGATAACATGACACGCTCTTTGCAAGGAGCATTAGATGAAACCAACCGCCGCCGCAAAAAACAATTGGAATACAATTTAGCAAACGGTATCACCCCGCAAACCATCAAGAAAAAGATTTCAGATTCCCTAAATGAAATGATGGCAAAAGACTACATTGAAACCAAACCTGAAGAAGTTGACAAGATAAAAGATATAGATAAAACTTTGCGTGAATATAAGAAAAAAATGCAAGATGCCGCGGCAAACCTTGAATTTGAGACGGCCATGGTTTACAGAGATAAGATAAAAGAGCTAGAACGAATTTACCTTAAGAGTTAAAAAAGCCCCTCTAAGAGGGGCTTTAATTTTACTGTCTGCTCAAGAATTCCTTTTTCTCATGCAAAAAGACAATAACTCCAACAGGAATAGAGATTGCATAAAGCACGGTCATAATTCCCAATGTAAGCCACGGCTGAGTAATGATGAAAGAGGCAAACAAAGCCACGATCAGCATCAAAGGCATCATCAGATATGTCGGAACCTTGAGCTTTTTGGTTGAAAAAGTTGGGATTCGGCTAACCATAAGGAAAGTCACGATAACCAACAAGACAGCGCAAAAAGCATTAGAGCGCACCAACCAATTAAGCTCCGGAAAATCAAAAGAAATCATAATTGGCATCATCACCAAAGCGGCAGCGGCAGGAGCCGGCACCCCGACAAAGAAGTGATTCCAATATTCAGGTTGAGGCTCTTCTTCCAACATGGTATTAAAACGTGCCAAGCGCATAGCCATTCCAACAGAGAGCAACAAGCAGAAAAACCAACCAAATTTTGGCAAATCAAACATTGTCCACTGATAAATCATAATGGCCGGAGCCACACCGAAACTAATACAGTCAGACAAAGAATCAAGTTCGGCACCAAATTTGGTAGAGCCTTTGAGCATTCGTGCGACACGCCCATCCAAAAGATCGAAGAAAGCAGCCACAAAAACGCAGATAACGGCTTTTGCCCAATCAGCTTGGATAGAATAGCGGATAGAAGTTACACCGGCGCAAAGAGCAAGCAAAGTAACAATGTTTGGAGCAATTTTGCGAAACGGCAAAGCTTTCAGCTTCTGTTTAGAGAGCTGAATTTTCTGATTAATTCTTTCCATTATCTGATAACTCCGTCAAGAGCTTTGGCATCAGAGTCCAAGCGCGCAATGATGGATTCTCCGGCCACCATAGTCTGTCCCAAGGCAACCTGCGGCTCGACACCTTCAGGCAAATAGACATCCAAACGAGAGCCAAAACGGATCATACCAAAACGCTCACCGGCTTTGTACTCTTGGCCAACAGTAGCATCACAAACGATTCTACGAGCGACCAAACCGGCAATTTGCACAAAGCAGATATCTTTGCCGCAAGAAGTTTTCATAGCTAGAAGCTGGCGTTCATTATCCTTACTGGCCTTATCAAGAGTAGCATTAAAGAATTTTCCGGGAACATAGACAGCCTTGGTAATTTTTCCCTCTGCCGGAGAACGGTTAACATGGACATTGAAAACGCTCATAAAGATACTAACTCTGGTAAATTCTTTTTTACCCATTCCGAGTTCTTCCGGAGCCGGCACCTTAGCAATCATCTGCACGATACCATCAGCGGGAGAAACGACGACATTTTTGATATCAGGCGTAACACGCTCAGGATCGCGGAAGAAATAATAGCACCAAACAGTTAAAACGACACCCATCCAGCCCAAGGGTTCCCAGATGATTGCCAATAACGCAGTTATTGCAGCAAAGATACCGACAAACCGCCAACCTTCATTATGAATATTTGGCAGCAAGAAGGTGCGCCAAGAAAGACTAATACTTTTCATAGAAACAATCCTTATGTTGCTTTAGGGGAGAGAATCTGGCCGTGACGCTGTCAACTGCCGCCAAATTTTCTGCGCCTAAAAAAGTTATAACAGGTAATAGAGAGCATATTTTTAAGCCAAGAGCAAGATTATTTTTAAGGAGTTAGTAATTTTTAAAATTTTGGGTTGCAAATAAAATAAAAGCTATGTATAAACAAGGAAGACTAAAGCGCTTGTGGCGGAACAGGTAGACGCTGCAGACTTAAAATCTGTTGGGAGCAATCCCGTGCCGGTTCGATTCCGGCCTAGCGCACCAACAAAAAAAGACACCTTTCATGGTGTCTTTTTTTATTGATATAACGTGTGCTTACCGGAAGCGAACCGGAGGTTCGGAGCGGGAGCACCTATTCTTGCAAACCTTACCATTTTTGATATTTCCACCCGCAAAAGCGGATTATTTGTTTTTAAACAAGTGTTTATTGGGTCCGATTTGTGAGGCTTTGAAATTGGAGATTTTTAATGATTAACTAACCTTGGAATGCAAAGCAAAGAGAGTTATCAACCTGAAGCACAGTCCATAAAGCGCCCTAAACACTTACACAGCAACAAATATGTCGTTAATTAAACCTATTTAATAGCAATATAATAGTTGTATTATAAAGAAATTCCTTTTTTACCATGAATATTTGCTAAAATCGAGTTATTTGGTTGTTGGGTATATTCTCTTAATTCCCCTAATTTTTGAGGTATGTATTGATCAAAAATTGGCAAAACTTTAGGAATATTTTCAGAAATTATTTTTTGCAGATGTTCCATTGATTCCATTTTTTCTACTGCTTCTTTTTTAGCAACATCATAATCTGAATTATTGTCTGAACGTACAACATAATCAGAACCATCACATAAGTAATTTACTTTAACACTTTTGAAATCAACACTTTCTATTGTAGTTTTGTTATGCATTCTGGAACGTTCATTCTTCTTGAAATTTTCTATAACCGTTTTATATGTAATCCCAATATTCACAACATTAGTTATATTTTTGCCTTCATCATCAGCAGAAGCTGCCGGAAACTCACGAGCATCAGCCAAATCAGCAAAAAACCGTATTGCATATCCATCTGATTTTTCTATATTTATAGCTCTTCTGTATGGATTCTTTTTTCCTTTTTCTGACAAGAAAGAAATATCAATTTTCGTTCCATCTTTATGAATATACTCAATTCCATTTATGACAGACCCATCCATGGCATCATAGGAATAGACTTCGAAAGCTTTTATATTTTTAGAAAAATCCTTTTTATCAATCATCTCAAAAACTCCTTATAATATATAATTAATTATAAGTATAATACAAACTTGCAGAAAGTCAATGGAAATTCACATTCCGGCCTAGCGCACCAATAGATATCCCCCAGTAAACTGGGGGTTCTCTAGAAAAGGCACCATATGGTGCCTTTTCATTACAGCTCCAAACGGAGCTGACCTAAATCCTGGCGTC
>CASERH010000020.1 GCA_949290295.1 uncultured Pseudomonadota bacterium
AATATGTTGGCTCTGCAGACCAGACAGCAGTTGGCGATTAACTCTTTGTCTTTGGCTTCACAGGCAGCACAGTCAGTACTGCAGTTGTTCTAAGCTTAAAGTCAGAAAGAACAAACGGAAGGCAGTGTCATACAAAGGCACTGCCTTTTTTCTTGCAAAAAAAAATCAGTCGTTTAATAATAATCAAAAGATGAAGTTTATTATGGAAAACAAATGAAAAAAATATACCTTAGTTTGATTTTTTGTGCAGTATTGGCTTCTCATGCCCATGCAGCAGACGAAAGCAGCCTACTGTCGTTATTTGAAGGTACTCCTGAGGCAGAAAAAACGGCATCAACATCTACAGAAGAAAAAGAAGATAGTATTTTTTCTTTTTTAAACTTTAAGAAACCTCAGAAAGAAGAGCCCAAACTGAATGTGGCAGACCAAAAAAGGCTTTCTCCCCTGGAACAAACCACAAAATTAGCCGATGAAGGCGATGTAAATGCGCAATTATTGCTTGGCTATTCATATTTGTATGGAGAAAACGGGGCAGAAGTCAATTATGATAAATCTTTTGAATATTATGCCAAAGCAGCCATGCAAAATGATAGCGTGGGCTTAAATAATCTTGGTAGTCTTTACTATAGTGGAATAGGGGTTGGCAGGAGTTCCGCCAAAGCAGCAATTTTATTTGAAAAAGCGGCCAATTTGGGTAATGCGGAAGCTGCCGTAAATCTTGGCTTTATTTTAATTAGTGGTAACGGAGCCAAGAAAAATCCATCATTGGCAATGGATTATTTTGAAAAAGCAGCTGCGGCCAAAAACCCAACGGCTGAGTTTATGCTGGGATATGCTTACTATACGGGTAAATTGCGTCCGCAAGATTATAATAAGGCTGCTCCACTGATTAAAGATGCCGCAACGGCAGGATTTGATGAGGCACAATACACTTTAGCTCAAATGTACATAAATGGTTTAGGTTTTCCGCAAAACTACGGAAATGCGGTAAAGAATTTAAAATTAGCTGTTGCGCAAGGTAGCGTGGAAGCTATGATGGCTCTAGGAAATATTTTAGCTCTTGGTGAACAATACACCAAAGATGTATACGTTGCCCATGTGATGTTCAACTTGGCAGCTGTCAGAGGAGTCCCAGGCGCGGCGGACCGACGCAGTGTCTTGGAAGAAAAGATGAAGATCGACGAGATCTTGCAAGCCCAAAGTGAGGCCGAAAGATATAATCCAAAGCCAAGTGAGCTCAGCAACTATATTCGTCAAACTTTTGGAACCAACGTCAGGTACTATATTGATGAGGTAAAATAAAAAAAAGCCTGCTTAAAAAGCAGGCTTTTTCAATTGAAATATCAAATTATTTCTTCTCCGCAGCCTTTTCGGCAGCTTTTTTTGCCATAAAATTCTCCAGCCAGTGAATATTATATTGTCCATCAATAAACTCGGCCTGAGAAATAATCTCTTGCTGCAACGGAATAGTTGTTTTGACACCGTCAATAACAAATTCCTCCAAGGCTCTGCGCAAGCGCATCAAAGCAGCATTACGTGTCTTGCCGCTGACAATCAATTTGGCAATCATGCTGTCATAAAACGGCGGGATTGTATAGCCTGAATAAATTTCAGAATCCACGCGAACTCCAAGCCCTCCCGGAGCGTGCCACTCGGTAATTTTACCGGGGCAAGGAGCAAAGGTTTCAGGATCTTCGGCGTTGATACGGCATTCAATGGCATGCCCGCTGAAGGTAATGTCATCTTGAGTATAGCCAAGCTGAGCACCGCTTGCGATTCTGATTTGCTCTCTGACAATATCAATACCGGTAACAGCCTCGGTAATTGGGTGCTCCACTTGCAAACGAGTATTCATCTCCATAAAATAGAAACGCCCGTCTTCAAACAAGAACTCCAAAGTTCCGGCATTTGTGTAGCCGATTTTGGCAATGGCGTTGCGAACGATATTCCCAATTTCCTCGCGCTGTTGCTGGTTAAGAGCCGGAGAAGGGGTTTCCTCAATAACTTTTTGGTTATTGCGTTGGATAGAGCAATCACGCTCACCCAGATGAACAACATTGCCATACTTATCAGCCAACACCTGCATTTCGATATGGCGGGGTTTTTGCAGATATTTTTCCATATAGACGACATCGCTGGGGAAAGAAGCCTTAGCTTCAGCCTTGGCCATGGTGAAAGCCTCACCGATTTCATCATCGTTGAAAGCAATCTTCATACCCTTACCGCCGCCGCCGTCTTTGGCTTTAATGATAATTGGGTAGCCGATTTTGTTGGCCCATTCTTTGGCGTGTTCAACACTTTCCAAGGCCGGAGAACCGGGGGTTACTGGCAGGCCGGCCTCTTCAGCAGCCTTGCGCGCGGTGATTTTATCGCCCATCAGGCGCATTTGTCCAGCGGTGGGGCCGATAAAGGTGATGCCGTGAGATTCGACCATCTCGGCGAAATCTGCGTTTTCGGATAAGAAGCCAAATCCCGGATGAATAGCATCTGCACCGGTAATGAGCGCGGCAGAAATTATAGCAGATTTATTCAAATAAGAGTCTGCAGAGCGAGCGGGTCCGATACAAACGGCTTCATCGGCCAAGCGGACATGCATGGCGTTTGCATCAGCCTCAGAGTGGACGGCAACGGTTTTAATACCCATTTCCCGGCATGCTCTGTGGATGCGCAAAGCAACTTCCCCACGGTTAGCAATCAAAACTTTTTCAAACATATGCAAATCCTATTATTATTCAACAATAACCAAAGGCTCGCCGTATTCAACAGGATCTCCGGCTTCAACCAAGATTTTTGAAACAGTGCCGCTCTTATGAGACTTGACGGGGTTAAAGGTCTTCATAGCCTCAATCAAGCAAACGATATCACCTTCTTTGACCTGATCCCCTAACTTGACATAGTTAGGAGAGTTAGGATCTGCGGAGAGATAAACCACGCCTACCATCGGAGATTTTATTGCATTTGGGCTCTTTGAGTAGTCTTCCTCAGCAGTCGGTGCCGGAGCAGCTGCAACTACCGGAGCCGGAGCGGCAGGAGTGGCAACGGAAGCCGGCTGAGCAGCGGGAGCCATAACCTGAACAGGGGCAACAGCACCTTGAACATTGCGGCTCAAGCTGATGCGGCAGCCTTCATCTTCGTATTCGATTTCGGTTAAGTTGTTTTTATCAAGAATTTCGGCCAATTTGCCGATAACTTTGGTATCTAAAGGTGTAGACATGAGTTTTTTTCTCACTTTCTTTAAGTTTATAACACAAAAAATAAATTCCTCTCATTGGTAGCGCTTTTTGAGCAAAAAAACAACAAAAATCTTCAATTTTTACCAAAAATTGCTCAAAAACACGAAAAAAAACAGCAAAAAATGCGCTTTTTTACAAAAAGTATTACTAAGGTGTGGATAAGAAACTAAGCACCGACGAATGGCATAAAAATGCATAAACCGACATCAACTGCAATTTATTTAAATAAGGAATGAAGATGACAGAATATTTGTGGCTTTTTTATGCATTGCTTTCCGCTGTTGCGGCGGCATTGGTTAGCGTTTTTGGCAAAATAGGCCTGCAAGGAATAGATTCCGGTGCGGCAACGGTAGTGCGTGCGGTGATTATGGCACTCTTTTTAATCATTGTTATGTTGGCGCGTCGGTCTTATGGCTACTTGGGCGAGATATTTGCTAACCATCGAGCTTTGTTCTTTATAGTGGTGAGCGGTATTGCCGGGGCGGCATCGTGGTTGTTTTACTTTATGGCGCTAAAATACGGCAAGGTATCGCAAGTAGCGCCGGTTGACAAACTGAGCGTCGTGCTGGCAGCAGTGATTGCGGCCGGATTTTTGGGTGAAAGTGTTTCTGTACTGAGCTGGAGCGGCATAGGCTTAATCACCGTCGGCATTATTTTAGTTGCTCTCGGATAAAATTGGCACGCATTTTGCATATAAACAAACAGGAAAAATTTTTTTAGGTGGAAAGCCATGGAAATTAAAGACATAAATAATGCAACAACAATTCAAGCTTTGTTTGCCAAAGCGGTAGCCGGAGTTTCTTCCGGGCAAACATTAGGGTCTGGTTTTGCCAGCTTGGTCAGCCAGGTCGGCGATATGGTTTCTGCCAATAATAAAGATGCTGCAAATGTTCAAGAAAATACGGTTGTCGCCGCTGAGAAGGCTGAGCATCCTGATGTAAAAGATAGTAAAGAGCTGGATAAAAAACGTCCGGAGAAGAATGAAAAGGTCGAGGTCGCAGAAAAACCGCAGGATCGTCGCAAGCAAAAAAGCGTAAAAGAAGATGCTTCTGTTCCAATGCAAGAGCCTGCCCCGATGGCAAAAGCAACAGAAGCTGCTAAGACTGAGGCTATGGAAGCGGCCGCAACCGTTGCAGCTGAGGCTGCGCCGGTGCCGTCAGAAAATGCCGCTCAAGTAGCAGAGGTTTTGCCTGCCGCGACGGAGGCCGGCGCTATTGCAATAGTCAATGATGCTGAGGTTGTGATGATGCCGGATGCAGAGGTCGACTTGAGCACATTGGCAAAAATGCCGACAGTAACGGTTTTTGACCAAAACAGCGGCGAGGCTGTATCTATGACCGGTGCAGAGTTGGTGGCAAAAATTCAGCAAGCCTCAGAGCAAGGAAGTTTATTTGAGCTTCCTAGCCAGGAAGTTGAGCAGTTTGCAAGCCTGATTCCTGCAGAAGTAGAAGTTGATGAAAAAGGCAATCCCAAAACGGTTGCAAAAAATACAGCTTCTTTAGGAGAGGGCGTTTTGGTTGCAGACGAGGCACTGGCGGAGCAGATAGAGGCATTAGATGCCAAGCTGGGCGATGCTCAAAAAGTAAAAGTCAGTGTTGATATTAAAGAGGAAAAAATTTCCGCATTGAATGATAAGGCCATTGTTCAAGACAAAGTAGCCTTAGATGAAATTGTGGCATCCGCTCTTAAAGAAAAGACAACAAGCGACAAGCAGGCACAGATTGTAAGCGGAATGTCTCAATCTCAGCCGTCTCACACACAAGCGGCCAATAATGCCCAGGTTCAAATGCCTCAGGCGGTTAATCCGATGACAGCCTCAGTAGCAAATGCCGGAGCAGATGTTGTGAGCGGAGCAGAGAGTGCGAAAGTTTCTGCTGTTGAAGGCATCAGCTCTGCCGGAGCAAACAACACGACACTTGGAACAGCGGCTTTGGCCGGCAATGCTAAGGCAGAAGGCCGGGCGCAAACAAGCGAGACTTCTTTCCGCGATATCTATAAGGGGATGAGCAAAGAAGTTATAGATCAGGTTAAAGTCAATATTACCAAATCAGCTGTTAAGGGTGTCGATAATATTGAGATAAAGCTAAAACCTGAAGATTTAGGGCATATTGAAGTAAAAATGCAAATTTCCAAAGACGGCAAACTGCATGCCCACATAATTTCAAGCCGTCCGGAAACAATGGAAATTTTGCAACGAGAAGCCGGAAATTTGGAAAAAGCTTTCAGTGAGGCAGGTTTTGATATGGATTCCGGGTCATTGAGCTTCAGTTTTCGCGAGGGGAGCGAGAGCGGACAAGATAAGAATTCCGAGCTTCGCAACTTCATCGGCAGTGTCATGGAGCACGATGCCGAGAGTGAATTGGCCGGTAACGATAATTTAGAATGGACACCGGCTCAGGGGCTGAATATCAGGGTTTAATTTTTGGGGAGAACGACCATGGCAACAGATATTAGCGCAATTACCAACACAGTTCAAACCGGGGTAAGCACGACCAACTCAAGCAGTCAGACCTTATCTGCGGACATGAATACATTCTTAACTCTGCTGACCACACAGTTAAAATACCAAGATCCGATGGATCCGATGGATACGGCTGAATTTACCAACCAATTGGTACAATATTCAAGTGTAGAACAGGCCATTCAAACCAACAGCAAATTAGATACATTGTTGAGTTTGAATTTATCAAACCTTGGCGCGCAGGCTGTTTCTTATATTGGCAAAACTGCTCAAGTCTTGGGCGATGTAATGCCCTTGGAAGGCGGAAAGGCCAAAGCAACCTACACATTCAACAAAGATGTGCTCTCATCCACCATCACCATTAAAGATATGAGCGGTAATGTTGTTTACACAACAACAGGTGAGACCACTTCTGGCACCCACGAGTTTACTTGGGATGGCAAAGACAGCAACGGTAACCAGCTGGAAGATGGAGCTTACCAGATAATTGTTAGTCCGAAAGTTGCAAACGGGGAGGCTCAAGCCACTGTTACCACCACAATATTTGGTAAGGTTACCGGCGTTGCCAGCGATGAAAATGGCATTTACATTGGACTTGGTGATGCTGTTACGGCTAGCCTTGGTGACATACTTACCATGCGTAATGATGATTATTTTGATAAGATTGATACCGGCGATGGTTCTGACAATGAAGGAGAAACAGACGGCGGAGATGAGACCGGGGGAGCCGGAGAAGGCGGCGAAACCGGAGGAAGTGATGGTTCAGAAGGGACTGAAACAGAAACAAGAATAATATAATTATAAAAGTTTTAGGAGAAAGAAAATGAGTATTTTTGGTGCAATGCAATCTGGAATTTCAGGCTTGGCCGCCCAGTCTACCGCGATGGGAGCCATCTCTGATAATATTTCCAACGTAAACACTATAGGTTATAAAAACAATTCGGTTGCCTTCTCAACTTTGGTAACCAAGCAAACGTCAAGTTCACATTATTCCCCGGGCGGTGTACAACCGGTGTCCAAGCAGGGAATTAGCGCGCAAGGTTTGTTGGCCGCAAATTCATCAAGCACGGCCTTGGCTATCAGCGGTAATGGTTTCTTTGTTGTTAACTCTGCCGCTAACCCAGGAGAGGGTGATATTTGGGCCTATACCCGAGCCGGAGATTTTGATATTGATAACAACGGCTATCTGAAAAACACTTCTGGTTTTTATCTACAGGGGTGGTCTTTGTTACCTTGGGATGGAAATGCCAACGCTACAGTAGTTAACATTAATGGTATTAACTACATGAAAGCCTACTATGATTCTCAAGGAAACACGGTTTATGTCAATGACAATATTGTCGATTCTCGAAATCTGCAACCGATTAACTTGTCAACGATAGGTGGCTCAGCATCTCCGACACAGCAAATTAATTTTGGAGCTAACCTTCCTTCCGGAGATCCTATTTTTAGCGCATCTAATCCGACAGCAGGTGGTCGCCATTCAGTGAATGCGTTGATTTATGATAGCTTGGGCAATGCCAGCAATATGAATTTGACTTTCACCAAAGAAAGCTCAAACACTTGGGGAATGTCGGCTTCTCTGCCGAGCGGAGCAGCTTCAGTTACTTTGACAGGCACAAGAGAAAATTCTAAAGATGCCTCAGCAGATGTGTACTATGCAGCCGGCCAGTTGGAATTTAGTTCCATTCCTGAGAATGGTTCTGTTATCACAATCACCGACAATCAGACCGGGCAGACCTTTAATTTTGAGTTTGTCAGCACTCCTGGAGGCGCGGCACAACCTGGAAACATCAAAGTTGATATTTCTAGTGGTGTTGTTTCTACAAGCGATTTAACAGAAAAATTTGCAGAAGTCATCAAAGCCAATATGCCGGGAGCAAACCGCTTCAGCGCCAACTCCAACACTGTATTTATTGAACAATCTGTTGGCGGCGGCTCATTAACAATCAATGCTAGCCAGACCTTAGCTTGCCTGCAGTCAGCTGTAAATCCTGACGATACGGGTGTTGCTACCGGTATCTTTACAATCGATGCCATTGATGATGAACTGAAAAATACGGCCACCGTAAGCTTTACCAGCACCACCTTGGCAGATTATTTGGATTCAACTTTTAGTATCAATGGTCAAGAATACAGTTTTGTTCAAGCAGATCCAGGAGACTATGAAATTGATATTCGCCAGGCCTTAAATACGGACGGTACGGTTAATCCTGTTAAGCTAGCTGAGCTTGTCGCCGCAGAGATAAAGTCAAACATCACCGAACCTGGTCGTGTTTCAGCCAGCGGTACTTCGGTACAATTTATTCCGACCTCAACTGGTTCTGATTTGTCAATAGATTTTCGTCAGTCTGCAGATGTTATTGCCGGTCAATGGCGACAACACTACTTTTGCAGATTTGACCACCACGGCAATTACACTGTCTAATAGCTTTACGGTTAACAATACCGAGATTGAATCCGGTTCAATTGTTCCGGCAGTAAAATTCAATGCCGATGGTACTCCCAAATACTATTTCGTCGATTCGATGCAGATCGAGTGGGCTAACGGTGCGCAAAACATGACTGGAGAATATGGCCAAGGAACCCCGATTTCTCTGGTTATGGGTAATGTAGGTACCAATGATGGATTAACCAGCTTGTCAGGTAATTTCAACACCAACTACATCAAGCAAGACGGAGCCAAATTTGGAAGCTATGCGGGTGTAAGCGTTGATGAAAACGGTGTTGTAACAGCATTGTATGATAATGGTGAAACCCGTCCGATAGCAATTCTGCCATTGGCAACTTTCTCTAACCCGAATGGTATGAGTGCCTTAACAGGTAATGCTTGGATTGAAACGGATTATTCCGGACAAGCTTTGTTGAAGATGGCCAATACCAATGGCGCCGGAGAGGTTACCTCAAACTCACTGGAGCAATCTACGGTAGATTTGGCCACTGAGTTCTCCAATATGATTATCACCCAGCGTGCATATTCAGCCGCCACCAAGATTATCACGACGGCAGACGAGATGCTGGATGAATTAACCAGAATGACCTAGGCCTAATGCTTAGAATAAGTAAATTTTTTTCCTAAAACAACCAACCCCGGCCAAGAATGTGACCGGGGTTGATGATTCAAAAACGGTGTAGGCAGTGGATATGTTGAAATATGTGTTTCACAAATCAGATTTTTAAGTTAAAGAATAAATAAATGGGGAAAAATTTGCCTACCTTGTGGGCGTATTTTGATTTATCTAAGATATTACAATAGATTGGGGAATCTAGTGAATAATATACTGCAAACATTAAAGAATATGTCGCCGGGGCGCTTAGCCTCTATTGCCGGAATCATTATCTTTTTGATAAGCTTTTTTGTGTATTTGGGCGTCCAGATGCACTCGACCGAATATGGCGTTTTATATACAGACTTGGAACTGGAAGACGCCAAGCAAATCGTGGCCAGACTGGAAAGCCAAAATATAAAATACAAACTTCTCAAAAACGGAACGGAGGTTTTGGTTCCCGTAGATGATGTCAACCGGATGCGCGTAGATACCGCAGAGCTGGCACTGGCATCCAAGGGTTCCAATGTCGGCTACGAGGTCTTTGACAATACAGATGCCTTAGGTTCTACCAATTTTGTGCAAAACGTAAATTTAATCAGAGCGCTGGAAGGCGAGCTGGCACGGACGATTCGTTCGGTGGATAATATTAAATCGGCAAGGGTGCATTTGGTATTGCCCAAGAGAGAGATGTTCTCAAGAGAGGAGCAAACGCCGACAGCGTCTGTTGTGATTAAAACCAGGGAAGGAAAACTTGATCCTGAAGCGGTAAAATCGATTCAACGTTTGGTGGCCGCGGCGGTACCAAAGTTGGATGTAAAAAATGTTTCAATTGTTGATACGGCCGGAAATTTGCTGACCAATGACGATGAGACTGCCCAGCAAAAGCAAAAAAATACCAATAATGAGCTGATGCGCTTGGAGCAAGAGCGCAAGTTGGCCGAGAAAGTCCAGAATTTATTGGAAAAGAGTGTTGGACCCGGCAGAGCTCAAGCGCAAGTTACAATAGAGATGGACTTTGATGAAGTTGTTACCAATGAGGAGCTTTATGATCCTGATGGTCAGGTTGTTCGTTCTCAGGCAACCATAAGTGAGCAAGGTGCCAGCACGCAAAATGCGGTTCCGGTCAGCGTTGCTCAAAACATTCCCAACGGAGATACGGTAACATCAAATTCTGGAGTCTATGACCAGAATTCGAAAGTTGAGGAGACCATCAACTATGAGATCTCAAAGATTGTTCGCAACAAAGTAAAAAACACGGGAACATTAAAGAGATTAACTGTAGCGGTTTTGGTCGATGGCGTTTATGAGAAAAATGATAAAGGGGAGCTGGTTTATCGCCCGCGGACGGCCGAAGAAATGGATAAATTGACGGCTCTGGTAAAATCGGCTGTTGGCTATGATGCCAATCGTGGAGATATGGTAGAGGTAGAAAATCTGCGCTTTGCCAGCCTGATGCCGCAAACAGAAGACGCAGAAGAAGTTTTGTATATGGGCTTCACCAAGTCAGAGCTGATGCGTATGGCCGAGGGCTTAGGTGTAGCGATAGTGGCGATATTGGTTATCTTACTGGTAATTCGTCCGCTGATAAACAATGCTTTCGAGCCATCATCACCGGCTGCATCCGACAAGCTTTTGAGTGGCAGCGAGGATGATAACTTGTTGCTGTCAAACTTCTTGAATGATGAAGATGAGAATGTTGATGAGCTTATCAACTTGAATAAAGTTGACGGTCGGGTGAAGGTATCATCACTGAAGAAACTGAACAACCTGGTAGAGAAAAATCCGGAAGCGGCAGTCAATGTTCTTCGTTCATGGTTGTATAACAACGATAACTAGAGAGGGCTGAAAAATGAAGCAAAATGTTATAGACGATTACAATGTCCTCTCCGGACAACAGAAAGCAGCTGTATTGATGCTGTCGTTAGATGAGGAGCGCTCAGCCTCGTTGTTTGCAATGATGGATGATGAAGAGATCAAAGAATTATCCGTTATCATGGCAAGTTTGGGCAAAGTAAACTCCAATGTTGTTGAGCAATTGGTTGCCGAGTTCAATGAAAAGATTTCCAACACGGGTAACCTGATAGGCACCTATGAAAGTACGGAAAGGTTGTTGGCTAAAGCATTGGATAAAGACCGAGTTTCTGTAATTATGGAAGAAATCAGAGGTCCGGCAGGCCGTACGATGTGGGATAAGCTTGGCAATGTAAACGAGCACGTTTTGGCCAATTACCTGAAAAATGAATACCCGCAAACGATTGCCGTTATTTTATCCAAGATTAAAGCCGAGCATGCGGCAAAAGTGATTGCATTATTCCCTGAGAATTTTGCAATGGAAATTGTTATGCGTATGCTGAGGATGGATTCGGTCCAAAAAGAGGTTTTGGATGGGTTGGAAAAGACTTTGCGTAAAGAATTTATGAGCAACTTGTCGAAATCGACACGTCGCGATTCGCACGAACTGATAGCCGATATTTTCAACTCTTTGGATCGCAACACAGAAGCCAGGTTTATGGAGGCGTTGGAGGAGCGCAACCGTGAGAGCGCCGAGCGCGTCAAGTCTTTGATGTTTACATTTGAAGACCTCATCAGAATTGATAACCAAGGCATTCAAGTATTGCTGCGCAATATTGATAAGGACAAACTGGCGATTGCCTTAAAGGGTGCGTCTGAAACCATTAAAGAGCTGTTCTTCAATAACATGTCTTCACGTGCCGGTAAGATCATCAAAGAAGACATGGATGCGATGGGACCTGTTCGCCTGCGTGATGTCGAGGAAGCTCAGCAATACATTGTTACTTCGGCCAAAGATCTTGCCAATGCCGGAGAGATTGTTGTAAGCGAAGGCAAGGACAGCGACGAGCTTGTTTACTAATAGGGGAAAGAGTTAGTGGCACAGTATCAGAAATTTATGTTTGATAACTTTGTCATTTCCTGCAACGATGAGGAATGCGTTGCAGAACCTCTTGACGTAAAAGAAGAAACGGAAGAAACCTTAGCCGAGCCGGAAGTTCAGGATCAGGAGCCGCAAGAAACCCAGGAGCCTGAGGTTAGCAAAGAAAAAGCGGAAGAAGTTCCAGAGCCCAAGGAGGAAGAGCCTATAAAACCTAAGGAGCCGAGCTATTCGCAAGCGGAGCTTGATGCGGCAGTAAACTCGGCTGAAGAAAGAGGATATGAGAAAGGCTTTAGCGCGGCCGCAACAGATATTCAAAAAGCGGAGCAAACAGCCTTAGATGAGATAAATAATCGGTTGATAGCACTGCTAAGCGGGGAGAGTGAAAACAAAAAAGAGGCAGAAGCTTCGGCCCTAAAATTTGCGGTAGAATTAGTTAGAAAATTATTGCCGAATTTGGAGGCAGGTGTTGCCAAAGAAGAAGTTGAAGCATTTTTGAGCGACAATTTTTCCAAGTTCAGAGGGGAGAAAAACTTATCATTTAGTTTTCACCCCGATATGGCGGTAGAAATAGCGCCTCAGCTGTCGAAATTGGCAGAGAAGAATGATTTTGAAGGCAAGATTTCCATTCACAAGGATATCAATATGTCTTTGAGTGATTGCCGGGTAGAATGGAGAAACGGCGGGGTGGAGAGAAACACCGAGGAAATTTTGGGAAAAGTAGAAAATTTACTAAATCAATAAGAGAGAGGGACAATGGACAATAACTTAGAATTAGATGAAATGAAAGAAACACAAAATCTGGATGATGAGCCGATTTTGAGAAAAGACAGCGGCGTTGAAGATTTTGATATTCCAACCTCAACGAGTGATTTGGAAGCCGTATATAATATTCCGGTCAAGGTATCTGCCATTTTGGGCAAGACTCACATGACGGTAAGCCAGCTGATGAAGCTCAACAAAGGAGCCATTATTGAGCTTGACCGTAAGGTCGGTGAGGCCATAGATATTTACGTAAATAATAATTTGGTGGCCAGAGGAGAAGTTGTTGTGGTAGATGACAAATTGGGCATCACCATGACAGAGATTGTAAAGTCGAACAATAAATAGAGTAAGGTGAAGATATGGAGATATTGATTGTCGGCACCTTAGAAGGCCAGATCGGAGCAGCAAGTAAGATTGCCATAGCTCAGGGTGGCCAGGTTTCTTTGGCAGATACGGTTGAGAAAGCGCTAGAGATTTTGCGCGGTGGCAAAACCGTAGAGCTGGTGATGATAGATGTCAAATTAGACATATACAAATTCATATCTTCATTAGAGAAAGAGCGCATTAATGTTTTGGTGGTAGCCTGTGGTGTCGCCAATGATACCTCGTTGGCGGTCAAAGCCATAAAAGCCGGGGCCAAGGAGTATATCCCTCTGCCTCCAGACCCGGAATTGATAGGGGCGGTTTTAGCCGCCGCCACCAGAGAAAATCATGCTCTGATATATGGTGATAAGAAAACCGAAAATATCTTGAAAATAGCCAAGCAGATAGCCCCTTCGGAGGCCAGTGTTTTGCTTACAGGATCATCAGGCACAGGTAAAGAAATATTTTCAAGATTTATTCATGATAATTCTAAACGCGCCAATAAAAAATTTGTAGCGGTCAACTGTGCGGCAATACCGGAAACTTTGTTGGAATCAGAGCTTTTCGGCTATGAAAAAGGAGCATTTACGGGGGCAGTTGCCAGACGTATCGGTAAATTTGAGGAAGCCTCGGAGGGCACCCTTCTTTTAGATGAAATATCTGAAATGGATATTGGTATCCAGGCGAAATTGCTGAGAGCAATTCAGGAAAAAGAAATTGATAGAATTGGCGGTAAAGCGCCGATAAAAGTAAATACAAGGATTATTGCCACCTCCAACCGAGATTTGGAAGCCGCGGTCAAAGAGGGGACGTTTCGCCAAGATTTATACTACCGCTTAAACGTGATAAGCTTGCATATTCCGGATCTAAAAGACCGTCCGGGAGATATCATCGTTTTGGCTAAGCATTTTATCAAGAAGTATTCGGAGCTAAATGATTTACCGATGAAAGATTTGTCTGCGGCTTCTGAAAAGGCTTTGATGTCCTATGATTGGCCTGGCAATGTGAGAGAATTGGAAAACACGATGCATCGCTCGGTTTTGATGTCCACCGGGGATGAGGTTGAGGTTGTTTTGCCCGAGAGCGCTCATCACGAGGAGGCAGGGGAGGCGCCAGTAGTGGGGCAAACTGTTGCCGGCATGGAAAGAAGATTAATTATAGACACCCTAAAACATACTTTGGGCAATCGCACCACGGCGGCCAATATTTTAGGTATTTCGATTCGCACGTTGAGAAATAAATTAAAACAATATCAGGAAGAGGGCTATGATGTTCCCCCTGCAACACTGGGATAAAGATTAGGCTATGGCAGCACCAAGTTCAAATTTATTTAAGAAGTCCTTCAAAGACATGCTGATAGGCTCCACCAAGCGAGGAGATCTCTTCTTTGCGCTGGCCATAATCTTAATGCTGGTAATTTTGATTATGCCGATGCCGGCCTGGTTGTTGGATATTGCTCTGGCATTTTCAATCACCATGTCGTGCCTGGTTCTGATGATGGCGATTTTCATTGAAAAGCCGATAGAGTTCAGTGCATTTCCGCTGGTGCTGTTGATAACAACCATGTATCGTTTGGCATTGAACTTGGCCTCCACCAGATTGATTTTATCAAGGGGATATTTGGGGCCTGATGCCGCCGGTGAGGTTATCAAGGCCTTTGGCGGCTTTATCATGGGCAACAGCTTTGTCATCGGCGTGATTGTGTTTGCGATTTTGGTATTGGTAAACTTTGTTGTTATTACCAAAGGTTCCGGGCGTATTGCCGAAGTTGCCGCTCGTTTTGCGTTGGACGCCATGCCCGGAAAGCAAATGGCCATAGACGCGGACCTTTCATCGGGCTTGATTACGGAAGAAGAAGCCAAAAAGCGCCGTGAAGATTTATCAAAAGAAAGCTCATTTTACGGAGCCATGGATGGTGCCTCCAAGTTTGTGCGCGGAGATGCCATTGCCGGTTTGCTGATAACGTTTATTAATATTGTTGCCGGTATTATCATTGGTATGGTGCAAAACGGCATGAGCTTTGCTGCCGCGGGGGAGACCTATACCAGACTGACGGTTGGTGATGGTTTGGTGAGTCAGGTTCCGGCCTTGATTGTGTCTGTTGCTGCCGGTATTTTGGTTTCCAAGGCGGGTATGACAGATTCCACGGATAAGGTTTTGTTTGAGCAAGTTGCAAGCTACCCTAAAGCCTTGGGCATGAGTGCCTTTTTGGCAGTTGCTTTGGGCATGATACCTGGGACTCCGGCCATACCGTTTTTCTTGTTGGCGATATTAACCGGAGCCACCGCCTACTATCTGGATAAAAGGCAAAAAGAGGCCCTGGCTCAGGCGCAAGCGATTATGGAGCAAGAGCAAAAGCAGGGTAAACTGGCCAAAGCGGCAGACGAGCCGATAGCTAATGCCCTGCGGGTAGATTTGATTCGTCTGGAGATTGGTTATGGTTTGCTGCCCCTGATTAATGAGGAGACCAACCGTAAGTTAACGGATCAAATAAAAGCCTTGAGAAGAGCCTTAGCCTCAGAGTTGGGATTTGTAATGCCCTCTATTCGCATTCAAGACAACATGCAGTTGGAAGCCAACGAATACAATATTTACATTAAGGAAGTCAAATCCGGCAAAGGGGAATTGCGGCCAACCCAGCTTTTGGTTATGGATCCCCATGGTGAGCCGATAACCTTGCCCGGAGAGAATACTTATGAGCCAACTTTTGGGCTCAAGGCCATGTGGGTTGACCCATCATACAGAGAAGAGGCAATGTTTAGGGGCTACACGGTTGTGGATCCTGCAACGGTTGTCACCACGCATATTACGGAACTTGTAAAAGATAATATGCCGGAACTTTTGTCTTATGCAGAGACGCAAAAGCTGCTTGATGAAATGGATAAAGAGCACCAGAAATTGGTTAAAGAGCTCATACCGGGCAAAATCAGCCTTGGAGCATTGCAAAGAGTTTTGCAAAATCTGTTGCAAGAAAGAGTTTCTATCAGAGACTTGCCGACAATTTTGGAAGGTATTTCAGAGGCGGTTACCTCAACCCGCAGTCTGATGATGATAAGCGAGCACGTAAGGGCAAGACTGAGCAGACAATTGTCCAATGCCTATGCCAATGAGTTTGGCGTCATTCCGCTTGTAACGCTTTCACCCGAGTGGGAACAAGCCTTTGCGGAGGCAATTGTGGGCGAGGGTGATGACCGCCAACTGGCAATGGCACCATCGAGTTTGCAGGCGTTTATTAATAAGGTTCGCACTGTTTTGGAGGAGCTGGCGGCCAAAGGTGAGACGGCGGTATTGCTGACCAGCCCGGCCATACGTCCGTTTGTAAGATCGATTATTGAGCGTTTCAGACCCTTAACGGTGGTTATGTCGCAAAATGAGATTCATCCCAAAGCCAAGATAAAAACGGTAGGACAAATTTAAGGTATGAAGGTCAAAAATTTTATCGGGGCAGATATCAATGAAGCCATGCTTCAGGTCAAATTGGAGCTTGGCAGTGATGCCATTATTCTATCGCAAGAAAAAGTTGAAGAAGGCATAAAGATAACGGCAGCTTTGGATGATAAGATAGATTTTGACTTTGATGAAAAAGAAGAGATAAAAGAAGTCAAGACCAAAGAGTTTTTTGATGAGAGCGAGCTAAGAAAAGCTCTTGCCTATCACGGAGTGGTAGAAGAGGTTGTATGGCGGATATTGTCTTATTGCCGGGAAGAGGCAAGCAAAAACGGTAATAAGGATCAAAAAGAGATTTTGACCGAGGCCTTAAAAAAAGCATTTTATTTTTCTCCGCTGTTAAAGAGCAAGAATAAGTTTCAGATGTTTATGGGAACGCCTGGTTCAGGCAAATCCACAGCCATAGCCAAGGCAGCCACCCAGGCAAAATTGCAGGGAATAAAAAGTGCCATTGTCAGCACTGACAATATCAGAGCCGGAGCCAATCTGCAGCTAAAGGCTTTTGCCGAGATATTGAATGTTGATTTTTATTTTTATAAAGAGCCTCAGTTGTTGTATAAGTTTTTGCAAGAAGAAGGCGAGAAATTTGAGCGTGTTTTCGTAGACACGCCGGGGATAAACCCTTTTGTGGCAAGAGAAGTTGACAAAGTTGCAGCTTTTTCAGATACGTTTAAGGGGGACAAGATATTAACTTCCGATGCCGGCCGCAACGTCTTGGAGGCAATAGAAGTTGCCGAGATTTTTAAAGATTTGGGGGCGGGAATGTTGTTGCCGACCAGATTGGATTTAACGAGGCGTATCGGGAGTATGTTAAGTATTGCCGGCAGTTTGGATTTGGCTTTATGCGCAGCCAGCGTCAGTTCATCAATAGCCAATGGTTTGGCTCAGGTAACCCCTTCAGCGGTGGCCGGGTTAATTTTGGGATAGAGATAAAGGAGAAGTTAGCCATGGAAAATCAGGAAGAATTAAGAACTGCTCCGCGTTCGCCGCTTTCGCGTCCGCCCAGAAAAGGCCGCAACATGATAGCTGTCGCCTCCGGCAAAGGGGGAGTGGGCAAAACTTGGTTTTCGATCACTTTGGCGCATGCTTTGAGTTTGTACCGGCAGCGAACATTACTATTTGACGGTGATTTAGGTTTGGCCAATATAGATATTCAACTGGGGCTGATGGTGAAATATGATTTGGGTAGTGTCATTTCCGGGGGCAAGACCTTAAATCAGGTGATTCATAGCTATGACAAAGGGCATTTTGATGTGATTGCCGGGCGCTCCGGCTCAGCAGGGTTGGCAAGCCTGCCGATAGGGCGCCTGCAGATACTGGGAGAGGATTTGAGCACGGTTGCCGGTATGTATGATAAAGTTATTTTGGATATGGGAGCCGGGGTAGAAAAGCCCATACGCATCTTATCTGGCATGGCAGGCAAGATAATCGTTGTCTGCACCGATGAGCCGACCTCGCTGACAGATGCCTATGCATTTATAAAGATAATGACCATGCAGTACCCCAAGAGTGATATTAATATTGTGGTAAACCAGGCTAATTCTCTGAGAGAGGGGGAGAGAACATATGATATTTTGCTCAAAGCCTGCACAAATTTCTTGAAAATCACGCCGCCGCTATTAGGTATCATCAGGAGAGATACAAGAGTAAGAGATTCGATAAGGAATCAGAGCTCAATAATCAACCGTTATCCGACGTCCGAGGCGGCGGAAGATGTTCTACAAATTGCCAAAAGGCTGTTAGCGAATGGATAATATCATATCTTCAACCTTATTGCCGGGAGTAGTTGTTTCAGGAGGAGAGAAGCCGAGTGTGGCACTGCCGGAGCAATTGCCGCAAGGGGTGAAACCCGGTGATGTTTTGATGTTGGAGATATTGAGCCAAACCGATACTTTCAAAAGCGGCGATTTGGTAGAGATGGTGTTGCAAGGACAAGGAAAAGAGGAGAGCCTGATAAACATCAAACTGCAAACCCCGCTAAAGCTGGAAGGCCAAGCGGGAGAACCACGGGTGATGGCGGCCAAGGTTATGGCAGACGGAAGCTTGCAGTTGTTGCCGGCCAAGGCGCAAACCCAAGCAGAACAGACAACGCAAACAATCCGGCCGCAAAATCTGGTCACAAATAACATCACCAACAAATTGCCACAAGCCGAGTTTCAGCCGATAAAAGTTTTGCCTGCGGTTGAAAATCTGATGTCTGAGCTTGAGTTTCCATTGCCCTTAAAAGAGGCGGTGATAAGGGAGCTACCGCCGGCAGAGATTATGGTAGCCCTAAAAGGCCTCGGGCAGGGAGATGTCTTGGATAAGAGCATTTTGGAGCCATTGAAGGAGATATTGCGGCAAATGCCGGAGGCCGCCGCCAAACCCCAAGAGCTAAAAAGCCTGGTACAGGATTTGACCCAAACAATAAAAAATTTGAGCGGCAAGAGTTTTGAGGCCCAAATATCCACGCAGCAACAACAAAGCACCGCCACGGTTTTTGAAACTCCTTTGGGCAAAATTTGGAGCGAGCAGCCGCTAAAGCTGCCGACAGATACGATTTTGCAGTTGGAAGTGAAAAATACGCAAGTATCTGAGCCGATGTCATGGTTGAAAGTTTTGGCGGAAGATATTGCAAAACTCTTGCCGGCCAAAGAATTTGCAAGGATAGAGCCGGAGGTTTTGCTCAAAGCCATGCAAACAAAAAATGACAGGTTTCAAGGCTTGTTAAAGGTGCTTGAGCCGCTGGTAGCAAAAGGCAATGAGGTAAGTAACCAAACGGCAGCGGCTGTTTTGCAAAAGCTTCCGGGCATGAAAGCGGATGTACTGCAAAATATGCACGGGCTTTATCGGGCGGCAGTGCAAAAAGACAGCAAACTATGGCTGGGAGATGTTTTAAGCCAGCAGATAACGACAGAAACCCCAAAAGGAGCGGAAACGATAGCCAGGCTTGATAGCTTTGTCTCATCACTGGTGCGGGAGACGCCGCAGTGGCGGATTATAGAGCTTCCGTTTTTTGACGCTCAGATGTTGCAACCCTTGCAAATAGCTCTAAAAAAGGAGCCAGAGGAAGAAAAGAAGAAGCAGGCAAAATCGCAAGGCATCAGGTTTGTGGTTAATACGGAGTTTACCAAATTGGGCGCCTTTCAGTTTGATGGTTTCTCGGTTGCGGAAAAAAGGCGTTTTGATTTGGTTATCCGTACCTCTTTGCCGCAAGCTGAAGATTTTTGTGCGGCAATAATGAATTTGTTTAAGAAATCTTTACACGATGTGGATTATAATGGCACCATTAAGATAAATCAGAGAGAGGCTTTCATTAAAGTGGAAAGCGCAGAAGCCACAAGAGAGGGAATGTATGTCTGACGCACTGGGCTATTACCGCATATTAGAGGTTTATGAGGATACAAATGCGGAAATCATCAAGAAAAATTATCGCGACTTGGCAAAAAAATGGCACCCGGACCACAACACGGCCGAAGATGCCATAGAGAAATTTCAACTTCTGGCCAAGGCATACGAGGTTTTGAGCGATGAAGATAGCCGCTTGTATTATGATTTGCTCTCAGAGGTTTATAGTGAAAATAATTATCCCGAGCTTGAAAATATCCGAGCCTATGATGAGGGCAATACAGGAATAAGGGCGCTATGGCTCAATAAGGTTCGGGGAATGATTTGGAAATATAGAGCCGAAAGAGAGTTAAAAATTTGCGGCTTCCGGCAGGCTCTGCAGGTGAGAATGTTGGGCAGCTTGGAGAATTGGTTGTTGGGTTGGTGGCACCCGAAAGCTTTTTTGAAAAACATAAAAGTTTTGGCAGAAGATTGGAAATCTCCTTTATCAGAGCAAGAAAGTCTGAGAATATTGGTGCATAATGTTGTGGCCTATCAGCTGCAGGGCAAGCCTGATTTGGCGGTTGCTTCAGCCATCCAGGCTTTGGACTACGCCGGGGAAAGGCTAAAAGGATTGTTGCAGGGCTATATTCGCAGCCAAAAATTGCGTGTAAGCCGCCCTCGGCCGTGGAATTTGGCGGCCTTGAGAACGGTGCAGCTGATTGTGCCGTTGGTGATTGTGGCGGCGGCCTTGGTTCCGTTTGGCAGCGGCTATATGAGCGAGAGCGAGCTCTGGAATTGGTTTTCCAAAAAACAAGAGATAGACTACTACCAAGAGGTTCGCTTCGGTGGTGAGAATAATAGTGTTGATGACGTGGTTGTCGGCAAGATTTTGAGCATTCCGGTAGACAAGAGCGATATCTCAAAGCTATACCATTTGCAAACGGCAGCCAAGGTAATGTATGGTCCCGGCGAAGACTTTGATGTCTTAAAAGAGTTGCCAGCCCAAACAACGGTGCGCCTGACCGGCAAAACGCCTGACAACGCCTGGTCACGGGTGATGATAGACAACGGTGAGATGGGCTTTGTACGGGGCGAGGTCCTGGAACAAGGAATTGGGGCCGAGATTCCCTACGGGAGCGAGATTTTCCGCCAATAAAATAGGATTTTAGCGTTTTTGTCAAATTTTGTGCTTGATTTGTGTTGGAATTTATGCTATAAGGGCAAAACACAAACAGCTATTATTGTGGAGTTTTTATAAAATCTCCTGATCCACAGGGCTGTCATTATAAAGTAAAAACAATTAATAAAACAAAAAAAAATTATGATGACTATGAACAGACCGTTTGAGGTTCAGCAGATGTTTGCGAACCTATTTGAGGTTGGGACGGAAATGCAGGTAACTGTTATCCCGTCTGGTAATGAAGAAACAATCCGCGTCCGGAGTACCGGCGGATGTTTCGGAATTCTCTCCCCGGATTATGAGTTTCCGGTAGGCACCCTCATTACTGTGCAGGTAGCAAATATTCAAAATGGTGTGCCCGTCTTTGAACCAACTAAGGAATGGCTTCTCGCCAGAACACCTCAAAAAGGGCGTGTGGTATTCTCCACACCTTTAGGTGTCGTCATTGAGTTGGCGGAAAATGTTTACGCCGTCTACCAGCCGGCGCAAGGACTTTCTGAAGAGCTGCAAGCAACTCTCAAAGAAGGTCGAGAGGTTGAAGTGCGCGGTCTCACTAAAACGAACGAGGGCACCTACGAGGCGCAGACGTTGAATGTCATTCCCGAGGCTGAGAAGCCCCAGCCAACGGATCCTATGGCCCCCTGGAGCGAGGAAAAAATCGCCGAGGCTGCCAAGATCTCCGCTAAGGTGTGGGGACCTTTCAGACTGGGAAAAGTTATTATCGTCGAGGTGAAGGACTCAGAGACCGCTCAATTGAGCAAGGGCGGTATGGTAACGCTCAAAGAGGGCAAGTTCCCGCGAGGTATTGCAAGAGCCTTTGTAAGAGTGGTTAATATTGACAAAACTTCAAAGAAAGTCCTTGTCGAGTTCATCAAGGCGGACAATACCAAGCCTGAAAAGCCTGCTTTCGTCGCCAAGGCAGAAGATCCAACGGCCGTTGGCTATCGTAACGATGCGATAGTACAAAAGGCCAAGGAGATGGGGTCTCTCTGGTTCGCAGGACCCAACCAGCTCTACAAACTCGGTTTCAATTACCGAGTGAAGATGGATAGTGGTATTCCGGCGTTTGAGGACAAGGCTTACCCGGCCGTTACCTTTAACGTCATCATCGACGATCGGTGCCAAGAGCACATCGCCGACGGCGAGGAAGTTATCTGCCGTGTAAACCATATTTCGCGGCAAAGCCAAACTTCCTTCACCTTCAATGTCTCTGTATTGAAGGTGTTATAAGGAATAGGGTATGAAACAAAGAAGCACTCTTTTAAGGAGTGCTTCTTTGTTTTTTACAAGAGATGAATTTGTTCTATTTTTGCCGCCAGTCCGGTTGCATCATCGGTTTCAATAAACGTTCCCCATAATTCACCGGTGCCATTGAGAGGCACCAGCTTGGTTCCGCTGTAGCGGCGGCAGAGCCTGTCTATCGGTGCTTGAGTTTCAAAGCCGATAACGCCGCTATAGTCTCCGCACATTCCGGCATCTGTCTGATAAGCGGTGCCTTTGGGCAAAATCATGGTATCGCTAGTCGGCACATGAGTATGAGAGCCGATAACTGCAGATACTCTGCCGTCCAGATAATGCGCAAAAGAAATTTTTTCAGCCGTGGCCTCGGCGTGAATATCAACAAAAATGGCATCAATATTGCGCCCAAGTGTATAAGCTTTGAGGAGCTTGTCCATAGCTTGCGCCGGGCAGTCAACCGCTTCCATAAACAAACGTCCCACCACTTCAACCACCAAAATCTTTTTTCCGTTTACAAGCTCAATTTCTCTGGCTCCGGTTCCCGGAAGATTTTCAGGATAGTTAAGCGGGCGGACAATTTTTTTGCATTCATCCAAAAAAGGAATAATCTCGCGCTGGTTCCAAACATGATCACCGGTTATGATTGCGCCGACGCCTTTTTCCAACAAATCGCGGCAAATGCCGGGTGTCACGCCAAAACCATGGGCGGCATTGTCGGTGTTGGTAATCAAGATATCAAAGTTATAAAGTTCTTTCAGCTTGGCAATATTGTTAAAGACAGCTTCTCTGCCGGGGCGGCCGACCATATCGCCGGTATAGATGATTCGCAAAACGGATTCCTTTTTTTGTTAAATATGAACACTAAGTTTTTTCTAAAAGAAAACTCCGTTGAAGTCAACGGAGTTTTCCCAAAGTTTCAGAAACCGTTTAGCCGTATGGATACATTCTTATCGAACCGCTTATGATCAAGTGGGTGCCATATAAATAAACCACGATTTATTCAGAGACAGCTCCCTAAAAAATAATGTTGGCTCGGAAGATCTGCGGAAATACGCACTACGCAGTCTCTTTATGCCACAAGGCTACAACAAATTTAATTGAGATGCAAGCAAAATCAACGAATTATTTAAAGAATTTATCTGTTTTGCAAGAGACTCGTCGGTTTCTTTGATTTGCTCAGGAGATATATTTTGCACCACCTGAGGTTGGTTTCCTTTTTTGAGCTCTGAGAGCTCATCGGCCAACACCAAACCCACCATGGCAAGCAGCATGCTTTCATTAATCTGTTGGCTGCCACCAGTGAGCATTTTGGCCTTTTCATCCAAAATATTTGCCAGTTGAATAATGCGGAGTTCTTGCCCGTCTTCACAGGCAACGGCATATTCACGAGAGTTAATTGTTATTGTTACCTGAGCCATTTTCTTCCAATACTTTATCTAGTTGCGAAATAATATTATCCATGCGGGAGAGAACATCTGCAGACGTGCCCTGTAATTGAGCCAAAGCGGATTCTTTTTGTTTGATTTTATCATCTAAAGATTGTTGCCGATTTTTTAGTTCTTCTTGCTTGGTCTTAATAGTGGCATGCAAGTTTGCAACTGTTGCGCTTAACTCCGCCAAAGCTTGGCCTGTCATCGGCAATTCAAAATTTTTGCTCTCCATTGCAAATTTTCTCTTTCTAAATTCAAAATATTCTCTTATATTCGAAGATATAATAAACAACTAAGCGGGTTTTACAAGCAAATGCCTCAGATTATCCTCAAAATTAACACAGTTAACGATAAAATTTATGATTCAGAAAATATCTGTTGCTATTTGGCAGATGCCTCTTTGCCGGAGAATTCTTTGCAAAAATTAAAAAATTCCGGAAAATTGTTGTTGCTTTTCGGGGATAAGGCAGCAGAGAAGTTAAAACCGCTTGATGCCGATGGCGTCGTTGTTTGGACAGATTCTAAAAAGCCGATAAAGGTGCAGATTCGCCCTTTTCGTGAAAAAATAGGAGCAAAAAAAGCTTTGGGTGTAGTCATTGCCGCCACCAGGCATGAGGCCATGCTTGCTTCCGAGGTTGAGCCGGAGTTTGTGGCTTTTCGCTTAGAGCAGGAAAATAAAGGCCCCGAGGCAGATGTCATCAAATGGTATAATGAGCTTTTTTTGATTCAGTCAGCCATTGATTTGAGCAGTGGTTTGCAAGATATCAAAGGCCTTGATGTTGATTTTGTGATAATAAATTCATCAGATTATGACGATTTTAGTTGCTAAATGGCAAAGTTTATATTAGTTTGCCAAGTAATTAAAAAGAAAAGATAAGGAGAAAAATAATGAAACAACAAGCAGGTTCAATTCGTATCGGTTGGGTTATTGAGTACAAAAACAAACCCTGGACAGTCACCAAAACCAACTTTGTAAAACCAGGCAAAGGCGGCGCCTTTATGCAGGTTGAGATGAAATCCGTTGAGGAAGGCACCAAAACCAATGAGCGCTTCCGCACAGAAGATATGGTTGAAAAAATGATGGTTGAGACCAAAGACTGCCAGTTTTTGTTTGAAGATTCAAACAGCTTGAACTTCATGGAAAACGAGACCTTTGAGCAATTTTCAATGCCGTCGGACATTTTGGGCGATTCTCGTCCGTTCCTAACTGATGGTATGCAGGTCAAAGCCAGCGTAATAGACGGCAAACCGATATCAATAGAACTGCCGTTGCAGGTCATTTGCACCGTTACAGAGACCGAGCCGGTTATCAAAGGCCAGACCGTATCTTCATCATACAAACCGGCCATTTTGGACAACGGCGTTCGCACCACCGTTCCTCCGTTTGTTGGCACCGGTGATAAAATCGTCGTCGCCACGGCCGATGCATCTTATGTAGAGAGAGCTAAATAATGTCATATATTTCGACTAACTTAAATTTTTTAATTGGCGCGGTCAAAAAAGTCGGCAATTCGCTCACCCGTGATTTTAACGAGATTGAGCAGTTGCAGACATCGCTTCGCGGTCATAAGGAGTTTGCCAAGGCGGCCTTTGAACGGATGAGCAAAGCCCTCAAGGTTGAACTGCAAAAGGGGCATCCAGACTATGCCGTCATCAGCGGCCGCGAGCCGTTGCCGGCGGGCCCGTGCTTTGCGATTGCGCCATTGGACGGCAGCTTGAATTTCATGCACGGAATTCCGTATTTTGCGGTTTCTGTTGCCGTCATCAATAACGGGCATGTTACTTCCGGTGTAATCTACAACCCGGCCACATCAGATTTATATTTTGCCGAGAAAGGCAGCGGAGCCTTCAAAGAGGGCTATCGCAACCATGAGCGCTTGCGAGTATCAGCCCGTAAAGATTTGCCGGAGGCCTTGCTTGGCGCCGATAATTCTGCTTTGGCAGATTCGGTTGCCGGTGTCCGTTTGAGTGGTTGCTTGAGTTTGGATTTGGCAGCGGTTGCATCAGGCAAATTAGATGTATTGGTCAGCAGCGAAAATCCGGTAGAGACATATGCTGCAGGGCTTTTGCTGGTAAAAGAAGCCGGGGGATATGTCTATGAATACAACCAAAAAGACATCAGAACCGATGATGAGGCATCTGTTTTGGCAAGCGGCAGTTTAATTGCCGGCAACCCGGAACTCGGTCCCAAACTGTTTGCATTATTGCACAAATAGGAAACAAAAAGAGGGGAGGCTTTTAAGAATGAGGAAGATCAAGGTAGGTTTATTAGCAATGATATTAGGCTGCGGCAGTTCTGTTTGCGCTTTTGCACAAGAAGAATCTGTGATGGTAGACCTTTCTGTTTTGGAAGGTTTGAGCAGTGCTCCTGCTGCATATGCCCCGGCCGCAACCGAGCCTTTATTTCCGATAGTCAAAAAAGCCCCCAAAGCCAAAAAAGTTTCCAAACCGGTGGCCAAGAAAAGCAAGCCGGTGGTAAAAGTTGAGGTAAAGGAAACTAAGACAGTAATGGCCAAAGAGGAAACGCCAAAGGCAGAAGAAAAGGTTACCATTCCTCAGCAAATACCGTTTGTAGAAAGTACAGAGCCGGTTGTCGTTGTAGATGTTGAGCCTGTATCTGAGCCTAAAGAGGCGGCAACTTCGGAACAACCAGCTGTTGTCCAAACTTTGCCAGCCGCTCCGGCTGTGGCTGAAAATGCTCCTGCACCGGTGGAAACGGCACCGACAGCTGAGGAAAATTCTATCCAAACCGAGGCAAAGGTTGAAGTTGCTCCTGCGGAGGCAAAGGCTCCGGCTTTGTTGGTTGAGGATACACTGGCGAGTGTGCAATTGCCTTCACCGCAGGCAGTCAACAACAAATTGACTTTTGCAGCTGACGCCGATGAGTTAAATGACGAGCAAAAGAAACAAATAGATGGAATCATAGCCTCATTTAAAGATGCCAAAAACAACAAAATAGCCATTTATGCCTACAATTTGGAAGAAGGGGATGATGCCTTCAGGAGAAAACGCCTGAGCCTGAACCGAGCTGTTGAGGTTAGAAGCTATCTTCTGCCCAAGGGGTACAAGAATTTCAGCATCAAAGTGATAAATGTTGATGCCGCATCAGGTAAGGCCGATACGGTAGAAATAGAGGAATTGGAGCAGTAATTTATCTCAAATTTTTAAGAAAAAAACAAAAAATTAAAAAAATATTTAAATAATGCTTGCGTTCTTTGAGGGATTAATGTATAAGGTCATCAAAATTATGCAAGATTGACCGAATTTTAGGAGTTTTTATAAGATGAAAAAAGGAATTCATCCCGATTATCACGAAATTACATACGTAATGACTGATGGAGAGAAAGTAAAAGTACGTTCCACCTTGGGCAAAGAGGGTGACGTCATCAATTTGGAAGTTGACCCGAAATCTCATCCGGCTTGGACGGGTGTACGTCGTTTGGTAGACACCGGTGGACAACTCTCCAAGTTCAAGAACAAATTTGGTGCTTTCGGCCTCAAGACCGGAGACTAATTTAAGCGATTTAGAGCTTACGATTTATTAACCTACGTCTGGTAGAATCAGGCGTAGGTTTTTTGTTTTGGTAAGAATAGGAAATTCTGATGATAAAGATCACGCATTATGAGGTCTACACAGACAAAGGAGAAGGCTGGCAGTTGGAGGACCGTTTTGCGGCCGAGCAGCGCCAAGATGCGTTTAATTTGGCCAAAGAGAAAGAGGCCGAAAACCGCAAGGTTAAGATAATCAAAGAAATATTTGATGTCCAAGACAATTCTTACCAAGAGAGCGTGGAGTATGTCAGCAACCTCAACCGCAAAAAAGGCAATGCCGGCCGCAGTTGGTCAGAAGTCAGCGAAGAAGAGGAGAGCTCCCCTCTGCCGGTGGTTGAGACCTTGTTATCGCGCAACAGCGTGACGGGAGTTTTGCTAAAATTAGTCTTATTGATAAGCATAAGCCTTGTTTTTGCAAATTTATTTGTAAGTTTGCTCTTTCCCCTGTTAGAGATTTTTGTGCCGGAAGAAAACAGCCGTCCGGTTTTGTTTGGTGTATTCTTTATTGTCTTTTTGGCCATGTCGGTGCCCTTGTTATTAAAAAGCATTCCGTGGTATGTTTTTATTCGTGGGCGCAACAAAGAGGTCAAAGAAGAAAAATTCTATGACAAAGCCGAATATTTAATAAAAGCGTATAACCTAAACGATAAAGACCCGATAATAGCCACAGCCTATCCGGAGGCCCCGCTGGAATATAAGCAATATATCATTTCCTATTTAAGTGACTTGATTTCGCATATACATTCTCAGAGTGCACTGCAAAGTAGTTTTTCCAGATTAGGGATCAAGTTGCTGGTTTATGGAGGATGTTTGGAGTTGGCACGCTATTGTGGGCTGACAATGTCAGAAGCAAATTCGCTTTTATACGATGCATTCAAGATAGTAGACGGGGATAAGGCAGATTTGGAGGCATTTTATGAGGCCAAAAGGAGCTATAAAGATAACAAAATAGCCATATTTTTGACAGGTGTCGGCGCGCATCTGATGTCGCAGGTAATAAAGGGTATGCCAGTCTCTGAAAATTTATTAAACATTGCGTTCAATAAATGGGAGGCGCAGGACAGTGACCCCAAGATAGATAGAGAACCTGTACTTTCAGCGCCACAAGAGGAAGAAAAGCCAAAAGAGGAAGATATTATCAAGATGACATCTGTTAGCATCAAGAGTGACTTGAAATTTGTGGACGAGGGAATGCTAGATAAAGAGCAAAAGGCCATAGATATCAGTTCTCAGATACGCAATATTTTGTTTAACCTGGTGAATAAATATCAAGGAGAGACGCCGATAGAGGCCGAGGGAATCACCACGGTACATTTCCGCAAATTAAATAATGCGGTAAAATTTGCCATAGAGAGTATAAAAGATATAAATACCTATCACGATGAGCTAGACAACGAGAGCTTGCTAATGAGGAATTGCTGTGCCATTACCGATTATAAACCGGAAGAAGAGGTAAACCTCAGTAGTTTTCTTTCAGACATGTTTGAACATATTTACAGCAACGAGATAGTGATGACCAAGGCTGTTGCTGAGGAATTAAAGGATGAAGAATATCATCTGGACTATTTGGGAGAGAAAAACTTTAAAACTTTGGGCATAACCGAAGAGCTATACAAGATAGTGGATTGAATAAGTTAAAAAAACTATTGTGATTTGGAGTGATTTTTGCTATAATAAAAAGGTATTGTTAGAGGAGTAAGGAAAATGTCCAGCATAGACAGCCTTAAGAGCTCAGCCCTAGACGGCAGCAATGCCAAGGCTTGGGAAAAATATGTAACGGATATGAATGATATAGACGAGACCTTTGCCAACGCAAGGGACTTGGGTCATACACGTTTGAATTACTCACGCATCACCGCGGTAGGCACACTTGCGGGATATGATTCGGTTGATATTTACAAGACCACGGTAGACAGCCAGCGAGGCAAGATAGCATTGTCCCTGCGCAACACCAAAGGTGATGATAAAGTTTTAGACCTCTCAAAATATGAAACCTATCTAAATGAGCTGAAAAAGCAAAACGATCCTGAAGGCTACGCCAAAGAACAAGAGGAAAAGCTTAAACTGGAGGCAGAGAAAGGTTTGTTGGCCACCACCGCTCCGGGAATGAGGGTTGAGGTTTATTATGAAGATAAATACGGCCGCCAACAATTGGTTGCAGACAGCGGAGCAGATAAGGAGAGCAAAGAATATGAGGCAATGAGCTCTCTTCTGAAGGGCGAGTATGAGGGCCCGCAAGGGGTGTACTACATTAAAGTAAGCCGCGATGAGGAAACCTCGAGTTCGGAAGAAATCAGCTATGCTGTTCAGGTCAGTATGGGAGAGGGTTTTTCCAACGACTATGTGGCCATTGAGCAGTCTTCAGAAGACACCAAGAATAAAACCACCAGCAAGATGCCTTCAACCACGAGCGCAAGCGGAACCCTTTCATCGGTAAATGCGCTGCAGATACAAGCCACACGCTACCAAGCCACGGCGCAAATGCTACAGATTGGGTACCTAAACATGGCCAACATATATAACCGCAACAGTGGCAGATAAGAGTTAGAAACAGCCGCAGAAAAAAAGCTTGTATAATTACCAAAGAAAAACTATCCTAAGGATAGTTTTTCTTTTTATTTAGAGTAGTTGAAAGGAATTTAATAATGACAGCACCTCTTATGCCCAGAGCCACGGCTGTTTGGCTGGTAGAAAACACGACCTTAACATTTCGTCAGATTTCACGTTTTTGCGAGATTCATGAGTTGGAAATTCAGGCTATTGCCGATGGAGATGTTTCAAGCAATATTCGAGGTCTTTCACCGGTAGACAACGGGCAGCTGAGCTGGGAAGAAATTCACCGTTGTGAGGCAGATAAGGCGGCAGATTTGCAGGCAAGCGAGATGGAAAGAAATGTCAAAGCCCGTAACATGAAAGCCAAGAAGGTCTTGTCTCCGTCACAAAGGCAAGACAAACCCAATGCCATTGCTTGGGTAATCAAGAATTATCCGCAGATGAAAGATACGCAGATTTGCAAACTGATTGGCACCACCAAGAGCACGATTGAGGCAATTCGCAGCGGAACCCATAAAGATATGGCCAACATCAGAGCCAAGAACCCGGTTGCAATTGGTTTGTGCTCAGAGCAGGATATTGAGAAAGCACTTATGGCCTCTCAGCCCAAACCTGTAAAAGAGAAAAAGGCAAAAGCCAAAAAGAAACCGGCAGCCAAGAAGGCCGCAGCAAAGAAAGCTACAGCCAAGAAGAAGCCGGTTGCAAAGAAGAAGACAACTACTAAGAAAGCCGCCCCCAAAAAGGCAGCGGCTAAAAAGGCCTCGGCGGCTAAGAAACCTGCGGCCAAGAAAACCGTAGCCAAAAAGGCTCCGGTCAAGAAAGCAGCTTCAAAGAAAGCAGCCACCAAAAAGGCAGCTCCGAAGAAAGCAGTAGCCAAGAAAGCTTCTGTAGCCAAAAAGGCCGCTCCGAAGAAAGCAGCCGCCAAAAAAGCTCCTGCAAAGAAAAAGGCTGTAGCCAAGAAGAAATAAAAACAAAAAAGCAAGTAATAAAAGCCCCGCTTGAGAAAAACAAGCGGGGCTTTTTCTGGTAGATTATGGCAAGATGAAGGGATGGGAAAAATCAGGCATATCACTCAAGATATTTTGCAGAGTTTTAGTTTGTAGGGCGCGCCAGAGTTTGTGTTGGGTTTTGAGGGGCAAATTTTCCCATTGTCCTTCTAGGTGATAAAGTTGGCAAATCAAGTAGCGTAGTCTTTTGTGAGTGAGGTCGGTGTTAGAGGGAATGTCATTATAAAAAGTTTGAGTTTCAGTCATTTTTTCTCACTCCTTGTTTTGTTAAAA
>CASERH010000021.1 GCA_949290295.1 uncultured Pseudomonadota bacterium
TTTTAACAAAACAAGGAGTGAGAAAAAATGACTGAAACTCAAACTTTTTATAATGACATTCCCTCTAACACCGACCTCACTCACAAAAGACTACGCTACCTGATTTGCCAACTTTATCACTTAGAAGGACAATGGGAAAATTTGCCCCTCAAAACCAAAAATAAACTTTGGCGAGCATTGCAGACCAAAACCCTGCAAAACATCTTGAGCGATATGCCAGACTTTTCCCATCCTTTCATCTTGCCATAATCCTTTTTAAATACAAAAAAACAGAGGAAAAACAAACTGTCTTTCCTCTGTCTTGCGGTTTTCGCTAGGGCTTTTCTGCCCCGCATAGAGCCTTTCACTTGCGAAGGCTCTCCTCAACCGCCGCTTGCGCGGCTGTTTCTTTTACCTCATACTTTGTGTATGAGGCATGGCCCCCGAAGTATCGCTCGATATCTTTCGAGCCGGAGGCCCCGAAGTGGCACTTATTGCACACGGCGCTGCACCGTGTCGGGGTTATCCCGTTGCAATAAATGCTGGTCGATCCACAGATGGGACATTTTAATTGTGTCATATTTTTTACCTCCGCACCAATTTATTCGGGCTGGTTTGGAGGATTTATTTTTACCCATTTTTATTCGGCTGAGTTTCTTGACAGGTATCAGCCAACTAACCTGTTTTGTAAAAAAGGGGGAGCCGAAGCTCCCTCCTTTCTGATGATTTCGGCTAAGCAAAAAAGTCCGTGACGAACTTCTCTACCTCGTTCTGGTCGGCATAGCCGCCCCAGAAGCCTGATGTCGGCAGATTACCACCAACCCAACCACCGAAGTGGCTAAAGATGGGGTAACCCTCGGCCGTCTTGGTGCCGGTATCTTCACCCCGAAGAAGCAGACACAACTCTCCGTTTCCGAAGAAGTTGCTCTCTCCATCTTCCGACAGGATCAGTAGACGCTGTTCCTTGTCAGGGTTGAAGAGGCGGTCGCAGACAGGCGCCGTTTTGGAATGCGCCATCTTGACGATGGTCACTCCATTGACAACCTTGGCTGCGGCGATGGCACGCTCGGCCTCGGCCTCCTGCTCGGTGGTGATCCCCTGTGCAGCGCGATCTGCCAGACGTACGGCTGCGATCTCCTCGGGCGTAGCTCCAAGAGCCATCATTCCCGGAATGTATCCACTGTCGTTCGCAGCGATGAGCTGCTGCTCACGGGTAGGCTCCAGCCCCAACAGGTCAAGAACCTGCAGAACGCTGGCGGGCTTGCCTGCGTTCTCATTGTGGTGGTCCACAATGATTGCGTTTTCAGGAAGCTCCATATCAAGCGCAAGCTCGATAAGGACCGGCGTTTTGCCTTCAGAAACTGCCGTAGCAATCTCTTCTGCATACGCCGACGCGGAAGCACCCCAGCGGAGCTGCTTGTCAACAACCTCAATACCTGCCTCACGGCAAATTGAGGCTATCGCCAACATCTCAGCGTCATATCCACCGAGAAGAATCACCATGTTGTTGCTATTTACATTATTTGCCATAATCCTTAATGATTATGCTTTCAAAAACTTTGGGCGGATAGCTTCTCTTGTCTTTCATTCAGGGATTGATTTAGTTTTAAGTCATAACCTACTAAACTTCAGTCATGGGGCGGATTTGCAACATTGCCCTAATAAATCAATTTGAATTGCCAACAAGATATTTTTTCTGCTTACTTATCTCTGAAAGGTGTTTCCGGGGCCTTGAAATGAGTGCTTATTTGCTCAAGACAAAACCTCTGAAGCGGTGAATAAATTAAAAAATCCCCAACGATCAGGTTCAAACCAAAATGTATGAACAAAATCGATAAGCCTTGGGGAGGCCAATACCGCCGAAGCAGTGCCTAGTAGCAGCCCCAAGGGGGAATATATTTAACTATTCTTATTTCAAATCAATAAGCCTTATTATGGCAAATTTATTCGTATAAAAATAGTCTTAATAACTTCGCTACATTTTCAATATACCACATTTTTCCGAGTCGCACAATAGGGTATCGCAAATTTTAGACGAAATAGCCAGAATCTCGTGTGGCTAAATCATTTTTTCCTTATTTTTTGCTGGACAGGGGAAAGCTTGTGTGATAATCCTTGTCGCTCATTTGTTATAAATTGCAGTTATTATGAACAAGAAAACTTTTGCGCTTATTGTTGTGGCGCTCGGCTTGGCCGCGATTTCTTTTGGTTGCTCCTCTGAAAATAATTCTTCCGCCTTGTCTGGTACTTATGTGTTGCCTAAGGCTGAAAATGAGTTTCTGATTGATGCTGAGGAACTGTCTCAAAATGGCAATTTTGTCAGAGTGAAACTCTCTTTTGGCCAGCCAAAGGTTGAAGAACGCCTCTTAAGGCTTTCTACCCTGCCCTTGGTGTTTAACCAAGATGCATATGGCAAGCTTAAGCTTGAACTCAAGAGCGGAACCATTCTCTGGTTTGACGACAACGGCAATTGCTGGCTCGGCGTCAATCTCGGAGATACACTCCGATATGACGGAAAGTCCGTGGTGAGAGCTCTGCGCTTTAAAAGTGATGATGACTTTTATCGCGATGAGCCTTATCTTGAATTATTATAAGTAAAAACTTTAAAGGCTGCCCCTTGCGGACAGCCTATTTTTTATTCTTCGACTGGTGCTTCCGCCTCATCCTCTCCTTGCGGATTGATGTCTACCGCATAGCCGGTGGCTCTGACCGTGCGGATATAGTCCGGACCAAACTCGTTTAATGATTTACGCAATCTTCTGATATGCACGTCTACCGTCCGAGATTCCACGTAAATATTATCTCCCCAAACGTTTTTGAGCAAAAACTCGCGGGAAAAAACCTTGCCCGGTGTTTCCATCAGCATTTTCAAAAGCCTAAACTCGGTCGGCCCCAAATGAATATAGTTCTCGCCTCTGAATACTTTTTTCTCCACCAAGTCCATACGGATATCCTCAAACACAAGTTCTTTTTTGGTTTCTGGCTCCGGCGCCCGGCGCAGTTGCGCCTTGACTCTTGCCAAAAGTTCCGGCACCGAAAATGGTTTGGTGACATAGTCATCCGCGCCTGCCGTCAGGCCTTTAATCTTGTCTTCCTCCTCACCTTTGGCCGTGAGCATAATCACCGGAATCCCTTTAATATCAGGCTTGGAGCGTATCAGCTTGCAAATCTCCACCCCGGACATCTCGGGCAACATCCAATCAAGCAATATGACCGAGGGGCGTTCTTTTTCTATCTCTGCCAAGGCTTTTGAGCCGCGGCTTTCCACCAAAACCTTGTAGCCCTCTTTTTCCAGATTGTAACGCAGCATCAAGGCCAGTGCCTCTTCATCTTCTATAACCATTACCAAATGTTGCATTCTTCCTCCTTTAGGCCTTGCGCAAAGCCTCTATATTTTGCTTATATTTTCCGCCATCAAAAACCGCCGTGCCGGCAACCAAAACATCTGCTCCGGCAGATATGACTTTTGCGGCATTGGCTTTGTTGATGCCGCCATCAACCTCTATCTTTATTGCTCTTTGACCTATCATCTTCTTGACTTGGGCAATTTTTTCCAACTGGCTGTCTATGAACTTTTGGCCGCCAAAGCCCGGGTTAACGCTCATAATCAAAATCAAATCTGTCTTGTCCAGCACATATTCCAAAACTTCAGGTGAGGTCGCAGGGTTGAGCGAAACCCCCGCTTTGCATCCATATTTGCGAATCTCACTCAAAGCTCTGTCCAAATGGCGGCAGGCTTCGGCATGAACAGTGATGATATCTGCTCCGCTTTTGGCAAACCATTCTATCTTCTTTTCAGGCTCAACAATCATCAAATGAACATCAAAGACCAGCTTGCTGTGCGGACGCATGGCCTTTATAAGCCCGGGACCAAATGTGAGATTTGGCACAAAACAACCGTCCATAACATCAAAATGCAACCAATCGGCGCCGGCTTTTTCCAATGCTGCCACCTCTTTTTGCATATTGGCAAAGTCTGCCGACAACAAGCTTGGAGATATTTTTACCATCTCTTTCTCCTTTATCTTTACTATGCCCTTATCTTAATCAAATATACTTAAAACTAAGTAAAAAAAGCTTAACCTATCCTTTGGAGGGCTTGTTTTTTGATATTTGATGCCTATTTCTCCCTTGAAACCGTTTTTTTAACCCCAAAGGAGATTTATCATGGCTGAAATGGCTCAAAAAATCATCAAACTCAACAAAGATGAACTCATTAAAGAACTCAATGTAGCTTATGCCGAAGAATGGCTTGCTTATTATCAGTATTGGCTGGGAGCCCAGCTTATGGTCGGCCCGATGCGCTCTGCCATCAGTGAAGAATTTATGGAGCATGCCAATGAGGAGCTCAAACACGCCAAATGGCTTGCTGAGCGCATTGTCCAACTCGGCGGGACGCCCGTTCTTGATCCCAGTGATTGGAAAAGTGTGGCTCAGTGCAAATATGAAGCCCCGGTTAACACCTATGTCTTGAACCTGATTGAGCAAAATGTGGTCGGAGAGCGCTGCGCCATTGCCCGCTACCAGAAAATTTGCGACATGACTTTCGGTAAGGACTACGAAACATTTAGAATATCTGAAAAAATCTTAAAAGAAGAAATTAAGCATGAGCAAGAAATCGGCGATTTTGGCGAAGATATCCGTGCCGGCATAAAATATGGCGACAAACTTCAATAAAATCTAACCCATTGTTTTAAAGTGATAAAACCGTTTGAGGGCCCCTTGAGCGGTTTTATTTATTGACATATTTGTCTAAATATTTCAGAATAGCCTCAAAATTAGATTCGCAGATTCGCTAATATATAAAAAGTTTTTATCTTGCGAATTATGCTTTCATAAAGCAAACCATAATCATACTCCAAATAATCCTCGGTTTGCCTTATTGCATAAGATTGCAGATAAGCGAAAGGCCTGAAAGATGAAAATCTTTCAGGCCTTTTTGCTTAAAGGCTTCTTACCTTCTTGCCGGACTAACCCTCTTGTAGAACTCGAGGGTTACAGGATGGCCGCCAACCACCACGCCGGTTCCGTCAGGTTTGGGAACCGCGCCGGCGTCCAGGTTTGTCCGCAGTGTATATTCTTCACTGTAAGCTCCGTCCTCGTAGTGCCAGCGTACAAGCGAAGTCCCGTCCTCTTGCGAGATGACCTCAACCTGGCGTTCTTTGGCCGAAATTTGTGAAGGTACCTTGTAGCAACGCGGACCGCCTACCTTGACAGCATCGAAAGCATCTTTATAAGAAAGACGCGTGTCCTTGGGTTTTGGGAAACACATAATTTTAGGTTTTTAGTTAAACAATGTGGTTACCAATATAAGAAGACTTTTTCTACATAAATATAGGCAACCAATAATTTTTTATTTTGTCTATATTCGTACTATACCCAAATCTAAATTGCAATCATTATTTTAGAGAATCTATAATTTTTATGGCGGTTTTTAGACCATCTGCCGCGGCTGAAACTATTCCGCCGGCGTAGCCTGCCCCCTCCCCGCAGGGGTAGAGCCCCAGAATCGGGCTTTGGTGGTTGTCATCTCGCATAAACCTAACAGGAGATGAGCTCCTGGTCTCAACTCCGGTCATGACTGCACCTTTGTGAGCAAAGCCTTTAAGTTTTTTATCCATCTCGGGAATTGCCAGTTTGAGAGTATCTATCACAAAATCAGGCAAAATGCCGCTGATGCTCCGCAGCACAACCCCGCAGGAATAGCTCGGCTCCACATCTTGCAGAGCCTTGGACGGGCGGTGTGCCAAAAAGTCTCCCACCAATTGCGCCGGGGCCGCATAGGTGCCGCCGCCCTCAATAAAAGCCCGCCGCTCTATTGTGCGTTGCCAATACATGCCCCGAAGCGGGTGTTTGCCCTCAAAATCATCAGGCGTGACGCCTACCAGCAAGGCTGAATTGGCGTTTTTCTTATCTCTGGCATAGTAGCTCATGCCGTTGGTGACCAAATGTCCTGCCTCTGAGGCGGCCGCCACCACCTCGCCGCCCGGACACATGCAAAAACTATAAGCCGAACGCCCATTTGGCAAATGAACCGCCAATTTATAGTCTGCCGCGCCTAATCGCTCATCTCCGGCATGAGAATGATATATCGCCTTGTCTATCAAACTTTGCGGATGCTCTATCCTCACCCCAACCGAAAAAGCTTTGGCCTCCAACGGAATCTTGTGCAAATACAACATCTCAAATGTATCTCTGGCGCTGTGGCCTATTGCCAAAACCAATATCTTGACCGGCTCCTCATAGGTATCGCCTTTTTCATCCCTAATTCTTACTGCCGTCACCTTCCCGTCTTTGCTGATGATGACATCTTCCAGCCTATTGTTAAATCTATATTCTCCGCCCAAAGCCTCTATCTTTTCTCTCATGTTGCGGACAATATGTGCCAGCTTATCCGTGCCTAAATGCGGTTTGGCCAAATACAAAATATCTTCCGGTGCTCCGGCAGAAACAAATTCTTTGAAAACCTCTGCGGTGTAAATGTCTTTCTTGATCCCGGTCATTAGCTTGCCGTCTGAAAAAGTGCCGGCTCCGCCCTCGCCAAACTGGACATTGCTCTCGGGGTTTAATTTTCTGTTCTCCCAAAATATGTTAACATCTTTTTGGCGTTTGGAAATTTCTGAGCCGCGCTCAAGAACTATCGGCTTTAGCCCCGCTTTGGCCAAGGCTAGCGCCGCAAACATTCCGGCCGGCCCACTGCCGACAACTATCGGAGGCAAATCTTGCGCACGTTTTTTCTTTATCTTTAACGGTTCTTCTGGGATAATTTTTTCCGCGCACAACCTTTTCTCGCTCAAAAATCTTTCTTCCTCAGCAGATTCAATATCTACCGTATATACAAAATAAACCTTATCTCGGCTGCGGGCATCTGTTGCGCGTTTGACAATCTTAAAACTTTTGAAAGGCTTGTGCGCCTGCAGCTCTTGAGCCACAAGCTCCGGCAAGGTATCTACCTCCACTTCTATGTCAAACTTTAGATTGCTTATGCGCAACATCCTCTTTTCTCCTTATTTTTCCTTCTTATAACAAAAAAGGCGATGATTGTCATCGCCTTTTTCAACTCTTTTAGGAAAAATTCCTAGATTTCTCCCGCTGCATAGCGTTTTGCCATATCCGACATCAACATCGGCTTAATTTTATCGGCGTGGCCGGCGGCACCAAATGCAATGTAGCGAGCTTCGCAAACTTTTTGCATTTCCTCAATGGCCGGTTTTAAGTATTTGCGGGGGTCAAACTCCTTCGGGTTCTCGGCAAAGAGTCTGCGAATCGCACCGGTAATGGCCATGCGGCAGTCGGTATCAACGTTTACTTTGCGAACACCGGATTTGATACCGCGGACAATTTCTTCTACCGGAACACCATAGGTTTGCGGAATGGCTCCGCCATAAGCGTTAATCAGATCTTGCAGCTCTTGCGGAACAGAAGATGAACCATGCATAACCATGTGAGTGTTGGGAAGTTTTTTATGAATCTTCTCAATAACATCAATGGCCAAAATCTCACCATCGGGCTTGCGGGTGAATTTGTATGCACCGTGAGAGGTTCCAACCGCAACAGCCAAAGCATCCAAATGAGTCTCGGCTACAAAACGAGCGGCCTCATCAGGGTCGGTGACCAGGCGTTTCTTATCAATAACACCTTCAGCGCCGTGGCCGTCTTCTTTATCGCCTTTGCCGGTTTCAAGAGAACCAATAACGCCAAGCTCGCCTTCTACAGAAGCACCAACGGCATGCGCGCGGGCAACGACCTCTTTGGTGACGCGAACATTGTATTCAAAAGAAGACGGGGTTTTGCCGTCTGCTTCCAGAGAGCCATCCATCATTACGGAAGAATAGCCATTTACAATGGCAGATTGACAAATGTCTACTGAAGAACCATGGTCTTGGTGCAAGCAAATCGGCAGCTCGGGGAACATCTCTATTCCGGCGGCAACCATGTGACGAATCATCGGGTCACCGGCAAATTTGCGGGCACCGGTTGAGGTTTGCAAAATAACCGGGGCATTAACCTTTCTTGCAGCTTGCAAAACAGCAATAATCTGCTCCATATCATTAATGTTAAAAGCCGGAACGCCGTAGTTGTTCTCAGCTGCATGGTCAAGAATCTGACGCATTGTGACTAAAGGCATTATTTTCTCCTTCAAATATTTTAACTTACTCACCGCAAATATATTACGGTGAGCTTTTTTTGCAAGCTATTTTTGATGATTGTGATACTTTATGACCATCAACAATATCGGAAAAGAAAAACACAAACACAGACTGTTGAACACCACCATCTGCACAGAACCCAGATATCCGCCGTATATCACCCAGCAAAGAACACCCAAGTTATAAATAATGTAGGTGCCTAAAGAAAAACCTCTGACATCTTTGGTGCGGAAAGTCTTGATTGCCTGCGGCATAAAAGAAATTGCCATGCAGACACCGGCAAAATAGCCGATAAATTCAAATAGGTAATTCATAATTTTTTCCTTTCTTGTTTGCCAAACGTCTCAACGTAGCAAAAAAACTCTAAAATTTGGTAAAAACGTAAATTTAGCTTCAAAAGAGGTCTTGACCTTAAATACAATATTCGTATATATTTGGATATGTTTAACGTACATTTGGAGGAATTTATGGATAAAGATTTGAGCTTTGCAGAAGATTTGGAACTGAAATTAGACGGCAAACGCCCGATTAGGCGTGAAAACCCTAAAAAGGGACAAAGTCGGTGGTATTATGTTGACCCTCGTGAAAGAGATGAGGATTTTACACTCTTATCGCAGATGAAAACCATAGATGTGCCAAGCCCCAACACGCCTAATCCGGCTCTGCAACAGGTGATGTTTGAAGATGCTGAAAACAATCCTGATAAATATTATATTTGGCGCACCGTTGGCGATGACAAAGTCAGAGATTCTCATGCCGAGCGTGAAGGCTGTATTTTTAGTTGGGATGATGCTCCGGAAGGCGGGCATCCGGGAGACGACTACAATTGCCGCTGTATTGCCGAACCCTACGTTCCCAGAAAAGACTCTCAAATTGATTATACAAAATTTGGAACAGACATTTCTAAAAAACTTATTGATAATATGTTAGACGACAAACGTTTTCAAAGAGCAATGAAGCGCGTTAGAAAAAATGAAGGTGGCTACAGCAATGATCCTTTGGATAATGGGCTAGAAACAAAGTTTGGTATTTCTAAAAGATGGTATCCTAACGAAGACATAAAAAATATAACTCGAGAAAGGGCAGATGCTATATTATATCGTGATTTTTGGCTAGCTAATGGAATTTATAAGCTTCCTGATATATTGGTAGAAGAAGTTTTTGATAAAGCTGTTAATACTGGTCTTGTTAATTCAATTCGCCGTTTACATAACGTGCTAGGTATTGCACCTGGAACAATTATAGGAGAGAAGACTTTAAGCCTTTTAAAACAACAATCTGATTTGACAGATGTTTTAAACAGATTTAAAGATGAGACACGTTCTTATTATTATAATTTAACAGAAAAACAACCTTCACAAAAAAATATTTAAAAGGATGGTTAAAACGTTAGTCATTTAATTTGCAGTTAGTATCTTTTTCGTATAAATTAACATTCTCAAAACAGCATCTCGTACAAGGTTTTCGACTTCTGTCGAGCTCAGTCTATCCGCAACTGAACCACAGAATAAATGCTCATTCTCACTATAACAAGCATTGCTATAATTATACATTGAGGCATTCCATTCATAAGCCGCAGAAATAAACTTCGAAAAAGCTTTTTTCATTTCTGTTTCTTTTTCCGCATAAAATAACTCAAATGTTTCGTTGGCAACTTTTTGATAGCATTTGACTAATTCATTATTAAGCTTTTGTATTTTTCTGTTGTCTTCTTTTTGCTCTGCCACAGCCAAATTCTGCTTTTGTGCCAGCAAACAGTTATCAACCGCCTTGCCCAACCTCTCAATATCTGAAAGTGATTTATTGGTATCAGCAAGAGAGGCTGACGTTGCAAAAAGTAAAAATAAGATAGACATCAGGATTCTTTTCATTATGACATTATCCTTTCTGACAAACTAATCCTTTGGGATGAAGAACCATGCAATTCCGTTAATTTGCCCGTTGGTGTTGGCAGTATATTCTTTAACTGTCCATTTTGCATAGCTGCAGCGGTCTTTGCAAGGGAATATTTGATAGGTATAAATATACGTTACGTCTCTGTTGCTCAGTGGATTGAAAAATGTGCACTTGAGTGAAACTTTTCCCCAGGCGTTTTCTAACAGCTCACACTTTTTTATTACCTCATATCCGGCGTTGGAAATACGAACCCGGGTTGGAGAAAGTTGAGTTGTCCAGCCAGTTCGTGAAGTTGGTTTCAACGTTTCGTTAAATAACGGATTTACAAATTCTTCCGATGAAAATATCCGGCAAGATGATACAAACACTACTACTAAAAACATCAATAACCTTCTCATGCGAAACAGACCTTTTCTGCTATTATGTATTTAATGTTTGCTCATCTTGCACTTTTGAGCTTACTTAAGGCTGTTTTTGACGGCGTCTACAACCTCTTCTACCGTGATGCCGAAGTACTTGTAGAGCTCCCCGGCCGGACCCGAGGCGCCAAAACCGTCCATGCCGATGATATCACCTTTCTCCCCGACATACCTTTCCCAGCCAAATTTGGAGGCTGCCTCAACCGCCACGCGCGGCGCATGCCCCAAAACCTCTTCCCGATAAGGCTCCGGCTGAGCATCAAACAACTCACAACACGGCATTGAAACCACCGTAACCTCAATCCCTTCTTCTGCCAATTTGGCTCTGGCCTCCATAGCCAGAGAAACTTCTGAGCCGGTGGCAATAATGGTAGCTTGCCGTTTTTTGGCATCACCGGCCAAAATATAGCCGCCCTTGGCCGTGAGGTTTTCTTGTGCGGATTTTCTCAGCAAGGGTAGATTTTGCCTTGTCAGCGCCAAAATGCTCGGCTTGTTCTCAGTGCTGATGGCCAGCTGCCATGCCTCGGCCGTTTCCACAACATCGCACGGACGAAATGTCAGAATCCCGGGCATACAACGATATGAGGCCAAATGCTCTATTGGTTGATGAGTGGGGCCATCCTCCCCAACGCCTATCGAATCGTGGGTTAATACATATATAACCCGAACCCCCATCAGTGCCGCCAGGCGCATGGACGGGCGCATGTAATCCGAAAATACAAAAAACGTGCCGCCAAACGGAATTAATCCGCCATGTAAGGCCAAGCCGTTCATAATCGCTGCCATGGCATGCTCTCGGATGCCATACATGATGTTGTTGCCGTTATAGTCCGCCGCAGTTACGGTTTTTGAAACCTTGGTCAGGGTCAAATTTGAGGCCGCCAAGTCTGCCGACCCACCTACTAACTCCGGCAGGTTGGGCATAATTGCCTCCAAACACATTTGCGATGCCTTACGCGTGGCCACTTTAGTCTGCTCGGCAATGGCTTGTTCTTTTAACTTATTCAACTCCTTATCCCAGCCTTTGGGCAATTTGCCGGCTATGGCATCTAAAAAGTCTTTGCCTTTTATTTTGGCTCTTTTCTCCCAATCTTGATATGCCGCCAAAGAGCGTTTGCCCGCCTCTCTCCAATTTTTTAGCGTCTCAGAAGGAACCTCAAACGGTGCCGCTGTCCAGCCCAGAGCCTTGCGCATGGCGGCAAGCTCTTCCGCCCCCAAAGGTGAACCGTGGCATTTGGAGGTGCCGCATTTGCTAGGTGCGCCGAATCCTATTTTGGTCTTGCAGGCAATCAGTGTCGGTTTCTTGGATTTTTGCGCCTTCTTTATGGCTTTTTCTATCTCTTTATAGTCGTGTCCGTCAATGCTTATGGTGTTCCAGCCAACTGCCTCAAAACGTTTTATCTGATCCGTTGAATTGGCGGCGCTTACATGGCCGTCAATGGTGATGTCATTATTGTCCCAAAAGACTATAAGCTTGTTCAGCCTCAAATGTCCGGCCAAAGAAATGGCCTCTTCCGAAATGCCTTCCATCAAACAGCCATCACCCGCTATCACATAAGTATGGTGATTGCAAACATCTTCCCCGTATTTGGCAGCCAACATGCGCTCTGCCAAGGCCATGCCAACAGATGAGGTTATGCCTTGCCCCAAGGGGCCGGTGGTCATGTCTATTCCGGCCAAGTGCCCATATTCAGGGTGGCCAGCCGTTTTGGCTCCCAATTGGCGGAAGTTCTTGATATCTTCTATGTCTATATCCTTATACCCAAGCAAATATAAAACAGAATAAAGCAGCATGGAGCCATGCCCGGCCGAGAGCACAAAGCGGTCTCTGTCAAACCAGCGCGGAGTATCCGGATTTAGTTTGATGAACTTGGTGAACAAAACCGTGGCGACATCAGCCATGCCAAGCGGCATTCCCGGATGCCCGGAGTTGGCTTTTTCTATTGCATCTGCCGACAAAAAACGAATCGCATTTGCCATCAAACGTTCTTTTGCATGACCTAGTCTCAAACTCATATTTTTTCTCCTTAAACTAAAACTTTTAACGGCGAACCGAGCAACTTCCGCATTCAGATGTTTTTGGGGCCGGTGTCGGCGTCTGAATTTGTGTTGTCGGACCTTCTGAAAAATCGGCTTCTTCAACTTCTATGAACCCGCAAGGTGTTTCAACTATTCCATCTTTTCTACGGCCTCTTTCTCGAGAGCGGGTGTCAAATGTGCGCTGATTGTACTTTGCCTCTTCTGCTGAGACATCTAGCCCCAGCAAAATCTCTATGTCATCTTGATCTACCGGAATCTTTACCTTTACCGGGCGGCCACTGAAAGTCGTTTCTTTATCATCGACATCTAATTTGCCGCGGGCAAAATAGCTCCTTTTGCCAACAAACTCCGGCGGTCCTTGCTCAATATTAGTGTAAAAGCTGAAATCCACCGCAGTATCTGCACTATCCTGCAATCTGGTCAGCCTAAACTGCGGAGTGATAACCGCATAGCGGCGAGAAGTGCCCTCTACCACATAGCAATAGCCCTCATAGCCTGTCAGCTCCACCCGGAAATTATCTCTGTAATTGACTATTTGCGTGAGATAGGCCTCGCCCCCAGGAATTTCAACATTGGGGCAACGAAAATCTTCTGCTTGGTAACTTGCCGTGCAGGAAGCAATCATCAATAATGCTGTCAGCCATACGTATCTTTTCATCTCGTCCTCAATCTTAAAACATCATTCCTTAATTGTAAACAACGCAACCAACTCGCTGTGGTCAGAATACACAAATTGGTCCACCATGGTAATGGAATCAAGCCCATAGCCCGCCTCTAACAACTTTTTTGCATCGTTTGCAAAAGTCGCCGGATTGCAGGAGATGGCTATAATCTTCTTTGGCCTTGCCTTGCACAACATTGCCACCTGAGCTGAGGCTCCCGCCCTTGGCGGGTCAAAGACAACCACGTCGGCCCCGTTCAACTCTTTTTCATCTAATGGATATTTGAACAAGTTGCGTGCCAAAACCTCAACATTGCTGATTTGGTTGCGATTGAGCGAATCCTTGAAACCTTTTAACAGCTCCTCAGACGAATCCACTGCCGTAATTTTATTTTCTTTATTTTCCGCCAAGATATAGGAAAATGTCCCGACCCCGCAGAAAAGGTCAAAAATTTTACCTCGGCTATCTCCTAAATATTTCTTCACTATTGATGTGAGAGCCTCTTCTCCTTCTTTGGATGGCTGCAAAAAGGTGCCGGCCGGAATAAAGACATCAAACTTGCCGATTTTTATATAAGGCTTCGCTTTTTCAATTATCGGCTCGGTCGAATCTGATGTTTTGCGGCGGTGCGAAACTCTGATGATTTCATCTGCTTGGGAAATTTTTTCAAAAATTATCATCCGATGATTTAATTCCAACGGCGCATCGTATTCTAAAACCACGTCAACACCATTTGCCGCCTCGCAGAGCCAGACATCACCGCCGACAATATATTGATTGATGATTTTTTTGCCTTTTTTCACCTGATAGGGCTCGGCACAAACCTCTTGTAAAAGTCCTCTTAAAATCGGTAATACTTTATTGAGTTTTGGCGTAAGTAACGGGCAATATTCGACATCGGCTATTTCTGTACTCGCCTTGGCATTAAAACCCAATACCAGTTTGCCCTTATGATGCTTAAAAGCCATTGCCGCCCGTCTTCTGGTATTATCAGGAATAAAAATCGGGGCCTCCCAAGGCAATTCTGCCGATAGAGAAGAAAGTATCTTTTTTACCTTGCGAAACTTTTCTTCCCTATATTCTTCTTGCTCCAGCCCACGTCTTGGGCAGCCGCCGCAAATTGCCTTTAAAGCACAATCCATTATTTACTTTCTTTCTGGTTTGATGGTTCTTCTATTTGGGTATCTTCATTTGAAATTTGAACAGTTTCAACTCCGTCTAATAACGATATTTCTTCATTATTTTCTTTATCAAACACAGGATGATGATTTTGGCTTTCATCTTTGTGTTCCGCTTGGCCGGAAGCCATAAAGCCTTCCATATCTTCTTTCTTGAAAACCTCTACTCGATTACGACCATTTTGTTTGGCTTTATAAAGAGCCTCATCTGCAGTCTTGATTAAAGTGTCTATATTATCCGAAATATCTGAGGATGAAACACCGATTGACACACTAAAAGTTACCGGCTCTTTGGCATCTGAATATACAACTTGTTTGGAAAGACTTTCACGTAGCCTGTCGGCCACAACCTTACCCTGCTCGGCATGAATGCCTGGCAAAAAAACCACAAACTCCTCTCCGCCATAACGGGCAACAATATCGTTGTCACGCAGGGCTCTCTCTGCCGTTGTGGCCAGCTCGATTAAGACCTTATCACCAACTTTATGACCATAGGTATCATTAACTTTTTTAAAATGGTCAGCATCAAGCATTAACACCGTATAAGGCTGGCCTTGTGCCTTTGCCTCTAAAATTCTCTTATTAACCTCGTCTTCAAAATAGCGGCGGTTGTAAAGTGCTGTCAGGGGATCTCGAATCGCCTGATTTTTTAGCAAAGTCTCTCTGTTCTTACGAGAGGTGATGTCTTGGAATGCTGAGTACAAGGCAACATCGTAATTATAATCTATGATATTTACCGAGGCCAACAGCCAGAAAGGGGTATCTGACAATGGCGTTTTTACCAAAACCTCAAAATCTTGTACTTCTCTTTCATTTTCTAGCCGCTCGGTTAGTAACTGACGGTTATCCGAATCGGCAAAAAAGTCTTTGAGGCGATACCTTTCAATCTCTCTTGGGTTAATTCCAAAAAGCTTAATGGCATTGTTGTTGGCTAAAATAATTCTGTCATCACCCACTCTGGAAATGATAATCGGAAACGGAGACAGCCTTATTATTTCTTCAATCTTTTGATTGTATTTATCTATTTCTTTGGCCGATTTTCCAAGCGTTTGATTCAGAGCATCAACTTTCATCATTATCACGGCCAAGGACAGTAAAATGTAAAACAGTGCTGACAAATACCAAAGATTGGCCAAACTTTCCGTGAAAAAGTTGCAATATTTGCAGATACAAACAAGAACAATAAATGATGTGAATGTGGCTGCAAATATTGAACCGCTTTTAAACTCGTTATTGCTTTGCGACCAAAAACCCGCCGTTAGACATGCAAAGCCCGCCATGGGAAATATTTGTCGCATTTGATTTACTACATCGCCGTTGGGAATAATAAAGATAAACAACGACACTGCTAAAACGCCCAGTATCCCTAAAACAACGACAATCCAATTTAATAAAACCCCATTAACCATAAAACGAAGAGACGACTGTGCCAAAAATACCATTGCCGATAGAGATAATAAAAGCTCTAAAAAAACGTAACCCTCTATGCTCTTGCCCTCGGTGTAAGCTGACACACTGCCATAAGCCGCCCCGCCGGCACCAAAATCAAGCACCAAACCTATGAACAAAAGCCATAACGGAACAAAAAGCTTATCTTGTCCGGCCGTGGCATATATACTGGCAAAGAATAAAATTCCTAAGGCCAGTAACGTGGTAAAAAAATATTGCGATTGCGCAAAAACTTCAATATTGCCCATTATGTCGCTCTCCTCAACTTTCTTAATTGTTGCCAGTTTAGATAAAGTTTATTAAAATAAATTAAAAAATTGATGATTATTTAATCCTTTTGGGATACCATGAGCGTATTAAAGCGCTTGTAACAAGTATGTGAGGAATGTTTAATGAATAATCCTGCCGCAAATCACTATAGTCACAAACTGGAATTTAATTTGAGCAAATTGCCCGCTAAGATATCTGATCGGACCAGCTGGCGCTTTCTGCTTCCCGGAATTGTTTTCGGTGCCCTGCTCTTTTTGTTGGGACTTTATGAATTGCTTAACGGCTTTGGCTACACAAATCCTAATGTTGCAGAAATTATTCCTCTGGAGGCCATGCCAACCTACAAACCAATATTTAGCCCCGTTTTCTTTGATGTTATTTTTATTGTTTTGGGCTTTGGCATTATTGCCGCCAGTATATGCTCTTATATCCGTTATCGGAAATTTATTTTTGACGGCAAGACCATGATGATCGGCAATAGGCCCGTTTGGGGAAAGAAAAGAATCGTCAAAGAAAATATCAAAAACTACCTTGGCGTGCGTTTTAGAGTTGCTTTTTACCAATCGGGGCTTATTAACTCCAATAAATATATTATTGAGCTTTATCATAAAGATCCTAAGAAAATCGTACCGTTGTACATCTCTACCTCACCCGAAAATGTGCGAAAAAAGTGGAAAGAATATGCCAGATTTTTTAAATTGCCGGCTATGATTAATACTGATGAAGGCCTCCAGTCTAGAGACCTCAAAAATTTGGATAAATCCATCAAAGAAATGGCCAAGCTTGGATTTGTGGTCGATGATTACGATGTTTATGAGCCCTTGCCTAGCGGAATTTGTTTTGCCAGACGCAAGGATAAAATTGTTTTAAAAGCTCGCAAAATCGTGTGGGATGCTTATAATTTCATTGCCTGGTTTATCATCATTGTTGTCGGCCTAGGGCTTGTCGGCATGTCTCTTAATCCCAATGCCTATCACTCTGAGTTGGCTATTCCTTTTTATGCTTTGGTCGGATTGATGGCACTTATTCTTGTGGCGGCTGTTTTTGTGCTTTTCCGCAAGGAAAAACTGGTCTTGAAAAAACATAAAATCGTTCATACCCACAAGTATATGATGTTTTCAACCAAGCACAATGAAATCAACAAGGATGAAATTGAAGCCATAGAAGTTACCCAAAATCCCGCCAGCGGACGCTTCTTTGTCTCTATTATCTCAGATAACAAAACCGTTGCTTTTGGTGCCAAGCTGCCAATAAGAACCCTACAATGGATTAAACGTTTTCTTATCCATGATGTTATCAGATAAATTTCGTTTGCTATTTTTTCATTAGCTTATATATTAACTAGAAAGATTGTGCTGTTTTTAGGAGATACCAGATGATTAAAAAAGCCAAAAAAGAAAAAGATATTCTTGAGCAGGACCCCTTGTTGAAGGAAATTTCCGATGATGTCAAAAATGACCAGATGAAAGTTCTGTGGGATAAATACGGATTGTATGTCATCATCTTTGTTGCTTTGGCTTTAACTCTTGCCGTGAGCTTTGAGACTTTTAAGAATTGGACAGATAAGCGCAATCAAGAAATCTCCAACGCGTATGCCGTGGCAATTTCTCTCCAAAGCCAAGGGAAACTTGATGAAAGTTTAGAGCTTTTTCAAGCGCTTGCCAAACGCTCCGGCTTGTATGCTGATATTGCCAAATTGCAAATTGCAAACATCTACTTTGAACAAAATAAGCCTGAAGAGGCTGTCAAAATGTTGGAGTTGCTGGTTGATGAGGCAGAAAGCATCCAAATGCAGGAAATTGCCTCACTCAAACTGGCCGCTTATAAAATTGACGCCAATGCTCCGGCTGAAGAGGTCCAAGAGATTTTGCTGCCGCTGACCCAGCAAGAAAACGGAAGTTATAATGTGGCCAGAGAACTCTTGGCCATGCTTGCCATTCGCGACGGTAAGTTGGATGAGGCAAAAAAAGAATATGAGCAAATTATTGCCTCGGCCTCGAGTTCTGATGAGCTAAAATCTCGCGCTCAGGATATGATTACAATTATCGACGACCAAAACAAATAACGGAGTTTTGTATCCATGAAGGTTTGCCAGTGTTCCAAATTTGCTCTCTTTGCAACGTCTTTTTTGATGCTCTCCGGTTGCGGATTTTTTGGCAAAGAGCCTCTCAATATTGAAGGAACGAGAATTGACGTCATCAGAGAAGATGCATCTTTGGCCCCTGACTATGCTCCGGGAGAAGTGAAAATCAAATTGCCCGCACCCTACGTTAATCCAAAGTGGACGCAAAACGGCGGAAACTCCATGCACCTGATGGGGCATTTGCAGGCAGATGCAAAACTCAAAGAGGTTTGGAGCGAGGGATTTGGCGAGGGAAGCTCCAAACGCGACTATCTGATTGCCTCACCGATTATTGCCTATAATGTGGTTTTTGCCATTGATGCTGATGGCGTGGTTTCCGCCAGGCGCTTGGATGACGGCAACCAAATTTGGGAAAAACGCCTAAAGTCAAAAAACAAGGCTGACCGAGGATCCTCTCTCAAGGGCGCCGGAATTGCCGAGTTTAATAAAAAAATTTATGCCACCACCGGCTTTGGCAGTGTCTTTTGCTTGGATATGCTAACCGGCAAGCAAATTTGGCGCCAGGATATGGATATGCCTTTGCGCATTGCACCAACCGTTAATGCCGGAAGAGTTTTGGTACAAAGTTTTGACAATACCCTCACTGCTCTTGATGCCGAAAGCGGTGAGGTTTTGTGGAAAAACCAAACAGACTATGAGGCTACGACCTTGGTCGGTGGTGCTTCACCCGCTTATAGTCCGGAGATGGATGTGGTGATTGCGGCATTTTCAAACGGCGAGCTCAGAGCCTTTAAGGCCAGTACCGGCACGCCTTTGTGGGTTGATATGCTTGTCTCTCACAAGCGTACAAACTCCCTTGCCGCCATATCCGCCATCAAGGCAAACCCCGTGATTGACGGAGACAAGGTTTTTGCCATTGGCTACAACAGTGTATTGACGGCTATTGATTTGAGAACAGGTGCCAGAATCTGGGAAAGAGAAATGGGCGGCACCAACCAGCCTTGGGTGGCCGGAGACTACCTCTATGTTTTGACCAATGATTTTGACTTGATTGCTCTAAATAAACAAAACGGCAAAATTGTTTGGAACACCGCCATCCCCAAAGGCGATGATTATGATGAGAAAAACGGCGTTTTTGCCAGTGGTCCGATTTTGGCTGACAACCGCTTGATTGTCACTTCCTCAAACGGATATATCTTTGCCGTTTCTCCTTATACGGGAGAGATTTTGAGCTATGTCTCTGCTGATGAAGGCATTGAGCTTCCACCGGTTATGGCTGCAGGGACAACTTTGTTTACCACTAATGATGCCGAAATACTTGCTTATAAGTAGGATTAGAGATTATGGTTTTGAAAGTTGCAATTATCGGGCGTCCGAATGTTGGAAAATCTACCTTGTTTAACCGCCTTGTGGGGCGCAAGGTTGCTATTGTGCATGATAAGCCCGGTGTTACCCGCGACCGCAGAGAAGCTGAGGCTAAGTTAAATGATTTGAAATTTTTGGTGGTGGACACGGCCGGTTATGAATATTCCAAACAAGATTCTTTGGAAAAGCGGATGTGGGAGCAAACACACCGCGCTATTGAAGAAGCCGATGTTACCTTGTTTTTGTTTGATGCCAGAGACGGCCTGCAGCCCTATGATGAGCATTTGGCGCAATTGGTGAGGATGAGCGGCAAACCTGTAATTTTGCTGGCCAATAAGTGTGAAGGCAAATTGCAGGAGGACAGTATTCATGAGGCTTATAAGCTTGGCCTTGGCGAACCGATCCCTTTTTCTGCCGAGCACGGGCTTGGGCTTTTGGATTTGTATGATGCCCTCAAAGAGGAGGCTCAAAAGCTCCCTGAAGATGAGCCTGATGAAGCGGCTGATGAAGAAACAAAGGACACCAAGCCTATTCAACTGGCTATTGTCGGGCGTCCTAATGTCGGGAAGTCAACGTTAGTCAATGCTCTGCTCAATGATGAGCGGATGTTAACCGGGCCGGAAGCAGGCGTAACCAGAGATGCTATCACCACGGCCTGGACCTATATGGGACGCAAGATTAATTTGGTGGACACTGCCGGATTGCGCCGTCAATCACGTGTTTCTGATTCTTTGGAAAAAATGTCTGCCGCCAGCACCAAGCATGCCGCCTTTATGGCACAAGTGGTAATTTTGGTTTTGGATGCCGATGCGGTTCTAGACAAACAAGATTTGACTATTGCTCGCCAGGTTTTGGAAGAAGGGCGCGCTTTGGTAATTGCCGTCAACAAGTGGGATATTGCCAACCGCCGCGAGGCTTTGCAGCGCTTAAACGACAAACTGCAAACCTCTTTGGCGCAGGCAGAAGGCGTACCGACCGTTACCATATCGGCCCTGAAAAAAGAAAATTTAGACAAGCTTATGCGGGCGGTTTTCAAGGTTTATGACCGTTGGAATATCCGTATTCCCACCGCACCGTTGAACCAGTGGTTTGCGGACATGATTGATAAATATCCGCCTCCGCTTGGTAAAAACAAGCGCAGGATCAAGCTTCGCTATATCACCCAGGCTAAGACCAGACCGCCTTCATTTTATATCTTCTCCAGTAATCCGGAGGGGCTGCCTGATGCTTACCTTGCATACCTAACCAACCAGCTGCGAGAGGCTTTTGATATGCGTGGAATTCCTATCAGAATCACGGTACGCAAGACAAAGAACCCCTACGCGGATAAGAAATAAGATTTATTTAGTTTCTAAACCCCCGTTTCCTGCAAGAAACGGGGGTTTATCATTAGCAGCGTTTGACTCTACCAGGCACTTGATGGCCAACTACCATCGTTGGTGACTTGAGTTTTGTAAAATATATTCGTGTGTCCTGTCAGCCCGCTTGGTTTAACCGGTGTCTGCCCCGTAAGGCTACTACAGCCAGAGAACATGTAGCGCCCATCAGTGAGGCTGTCGGGCAGTGGCGGAATAGTACCGGTGAGGCCGCTACAGCCTGAGAACATGGCGTAACTGTCCTTGAGTCCGTCTGGTAATGCCGGAATGCTACCGGTGAGGCCGCTACAGCCTGAGAACATCCCGCCACCATTGGTTAAGCTATCTGGTAATGCCGGAATGCTACCGGTGAGGCCGCTACAGTCATGGAACATACTGCCGCCATTGGTGAGGCTATCGGGCAATGCCGGAATGCTACCGGTGAGGCCGCTACAGCCTGAGAACATCAGGCTTCCATAGGTGAGGCTGTTGCCAAAGCTGGTAATGCCGGTGAGGCCTGTGCAACCATCGAACATCAGGGTTCCATCGGTGAGGCTATCGGGCAATTCAGGAATGCTGCCGGTGAGGCCTGTGCAACCATCGATGCCGGTGAGGCCTGTGCAGCCATAGAACATATAGCTACCATCGGTTAAGCTATCTGGTAATGCCGGAATGCTACCGGTGAGGCCTGTGCAGTTGAGGAACATCCTGCTACCATTGGTTAAGCTATCTGGTAATGCCGGAATGCTACCGGTGAGGCCGCTACAGTCATGGAACATATAGCTACCATCAGTTAGACTGTCGGGTAATGCCGGAATAGTGCCGGTGAGACTACTACAGCCAGAGAACATACTGCCGCCATCAGTGAGGCTGTCTGGTAATGCCGGAATGCTACCGGTGAGGCCGCTACAGTCATGGAACATACTGCCGCCATCGGTGAGGCTGTTGCCAAAGCTGGTAATGCCGGTGAGGCCTGTGCAACCTGAGAACATCAGGCTTCCATTGGTGAGGCTATCGGGCAATTCAGGAATGCTGCCGGTGAGGCCTGTGCAACCATCGAACATCAGGGTTCCATCGGTGAGGCTATCGGGCAATTCAGGAATGCTGCCGGTGAGGCCTGTGCAACCATCGATGGAGCCCATCAGTGAGGCTGTCGGGCAATGCCGGAATAGTGCCGGTGAGGCCTGTGCAGCCATGGAACATATAGCGACCATCGGTGAGGCTATCGGGCAGTGCCGGAATGGTGCCGGTTAAAGTCGGACAAGCCTCTCGAAGGTGTATGCGGGTCGCTTTTGGCAAGTTAAGCGAATATAATTTTATCGGCTTAGCCGTTAGGTCTGAAGATGAAATTGAAAAACTCGTTACACCACCGAAGATATCAATATCATATTTACCTGCTGCAGCATAGGTATGAGTCTTCTTGGTATCTATGGTGCCATCACCCCAATCAATTTGGTAGTCGCTGCCTGAAATGCTGAAGCTGATTTTTCCGTTAGCCGGAGAATCAACTTGGAACGCCAACCCTTTGGTGCGGTAAAGCGGTGTGTTGTCCCCGCAACCACGTGTGCAACTCTTACATTCTTCTCCGGCAGGACATGAGGTTAGCGTATAACCTGTACAACTGGCATAAGCACAAGTCTTTTTATATTTTTTGGTATTATTTCCACAGCCACGCGTACAACTCTCACAAGTATAGCCTGTTGGGCAAGAGCTTAATGTGTAATCTGAGCAATCTTTGGGCGTGCAGGTCGTCTTATACTTTTTAGTAGTGTTTCCACAGCCCGGTGTGCAGCTGTCACAAGTATAGCCTGATGGGCAAGAACTCAATGTATAATCTGAGCAATCTTTTTGGGTGCAAGTTGACTTATACTTTCTAGTATTATCA
>CASERH010000022.1 GCA_949290295.1 uncultured Pseudomonadota bacterium
ATTTACAATATGTCTTAGTTGAAAAAGGGGAGTTTTAGGATGTCAATCTCAATAGAAGATGCAGAAAATATGGTTGATAATGTAAGGAAAAGGTGGATTGCACTTGGGCGTAAACCAGAGACCTTATATATGTATGACAATCATATAAAAGGTGCGGCAGTTGTTGCAAAAACAATAGCTACGCATTTGGGAAGCATAAATCCAGAACAAGCCTATGTTTGCGCTTTTTTACATGATATTGCAAAAATTGATGAATCTCCAGAATCTATGCTTGGGCGCTTTCATGGGATATTAGGATATGAAATGTTAAAAGATAAAGATTCCGCTGTTGCACGTGCGTGTTTATTACATGAAATTCCTTTAAATAGAATTACAAAATATACAGAAGCAAAATTTTTAGGTAATACGAAAGATTTTGATTTTGTCGTTGATTTTATCTCCAATACATCTTTAACTGATGAAGATATGCTTATTCAACTTTCAGATAGCATGGCTAATAAATCAAGTATTGTAACATTGGAACAGCGGCAGGAAGAATATGAGGCAAGATTTAATAAAAAGTTGCCTCCTGAATTTACTGAACCATATTTAGAAATAAAAGCATATTTTGATAAAAAATTAGGTTTTAATTTGTATGAGCTGTTTCCAACCATTAATCAAAATTCTAGAAATACATATAAAATAGTCACAGAAAATATTAGGTATCGGTAAATGAGGTAGTCCGTATATTATCCTATATCCCCTGCCAAAAAAAGGTCACCTTTTAAGGTGGCCTTTTTTATTGGCAATAGAGGCGGTTTAGGTTCGAACTCACGGGGAAGTGAGTTTGACTACCAGCGAGAGGCGGGCGGGAGAACGCCGGCGACCGAAAGGCCGTGAGCGCCTGTGCAACTCAAGCGTTAGCGCAGAGTAATCTTGACTTGCCCTTAAGAAAAGAGCTGATTTTGAGGCGCTTTAGACTTTTGGAATTTTAATTGTTTGATTTTGAAGCCTTGTTTCTGCAAAGGCTGGTTTGTTGACAGTATTCTTCTAAACATAAACCATTTTTTGCAATCATTTTTGCAGTGGTCAATCCGACATATCTGATATGCCAAGGTTCATATTTGTAACCGGTAATGCTTTCTTTATTTTCAGGGTAACGGAGAATAAAACCAAAGGTTGGTAAAAGTTTGTGAATTTCTTTAAATATGGCATCATTCTTGATTAAGTCGGCATTTTCTTCTAAGTAGGTTTTTCCTTTATCCAAGCTGATGGTTAAATCAATCGCTAAGGCAGAATGGTGTTCACTTGTACCAACAGGAGCCACGGTATTATCGGCATATTCTTTCCCATATCGTTGACAAAAGCTTTCATAGATATCTTTTTGTGCTTGTAAACTCCTGTAGGTTGAATCTAAGCCGATGTATATCCCCTTTTCCTCACAGATTCTTTTCAATTTATTATACATTTGATGGGTTTTTTGTTCTAATTTACAGGGGTTGCCATTAACATCTACGACGTCAACTAATGTCAGTTTATCAATAAAATTTGAGGGGATTTTATTTTGTTTATTTATTAAAATTTTGTAATTAGGCATAGTTGCATCCCTGTGTTAATTAAAATGGCTTCTTTTACTATATTGTCGGTTTCCGATATTGTAAAGATTAGTTTTTAGTAGGTTTGTTAGGGAAAATATTTAATTGTTTTTTGCTGCCGAAAAGTATTGTCAGGGAGTGTGTTCTTTTTGAGCTAAAAGGTGTTGACATCAATGTAATTATTTAATATGTTGGCGACATTGAGTTAATGCCTGCAGGTGCCAATTCGGTAATTGTCGGTTTGGTTGGTTTACCCAAAATTTGCAGTTTTAACGGGGGACTCGCCAGATCGTGTGCGGGGTGTTTGAAATTTTTTTAGTTAGGATAAGAGCCCATGGCAAAAGTTAGTCCGATACAGTTCTTCCGCCAGGTTAAGCAAGAAGTTAAAAAGGTTACCTGGCCGACTAAAAAAGAAGTTATGCAAACTTCTTTGATGGTTATCGTGATTGTGGCAATCGCTGCAACGTTCTTCTTTTTTGTCGACCAAATTCTTGGTTGGGCCATTAAGTTAATTTTAGGTCTTGGAGAATAGTCTGATGGATCCGCGTTGGTATGTTGTGAATGTTCACTCCGGCTGCGAGAAAAAAGTGGCCGAGTCAATTAAAGAACAGGCTGTCATCAAAAAAATGGATGACAAAATTTTTGATGTTATGATCCCTACCGAGCAGGTGGTCGAGGTTAAGAAGGGCACAAAAGTTGCCTCTGAGCGCAAGTTCTTTCCGGGATATATCTTGGTTAAGATGATTATGACCGATGATGCTTGGCACTTGATTAAAAATAATCCAAATGTCAGCAACTTCTTGGGCAGCCGCAACAAGCCTTATCCGATTACCGAGGCTGAGGTTAAGAGAATTATGACTCAAATGGAAGAGGGAATTGAACGTCCACAGACTGTCGTTAATTTTGAGGTTGGGGAGCAAGTCAGAGTTTGTGACGGTCCGTTTGCCTCTTTTGTCGGCTTGGTTGAAGAGGTTGATACCGAAAAAGCCAGAGTCAAAGTTTCCGTTTCCATCTTTGGCCGTGCTACGCCGGTTGAGCTGGAATATAACCAGGTCGAAAAAGTTTAGACTTTTTGTTAGAGGGGCGATGTTCGCCCCTTTTTTGTGCGAGGTGACTAATGATTAAGAACTTTGTTAATGAATTCAAAAAATTTGCCATGCGCGGCAATGTGATTGATATGGCTGTTGGTATCATTATCGGCGCGGCTTTCGGTAAAATTGTGGATTCACTGGTTAAAGACATCATTATGCCGCCTATCGGTTTATTGCTTGGAAAAGTTGATTTTTCTAATTTGTATATCGTGTTGAAAAACGGAGCAGGGGAGCTTCCGTATAATTCTTTGGCCGCGGCTCAGGCGGCCGGTGCGGTTACTCTTAATTACGGCTTGTTTATCAATGCCGTTATCAGTTTTGTTATTGTGGCGTTTGCGGTGTTTATTCTGATTAAGGGAATTAACAATCTGCAAGCCAAGATGGATAAAAAAGAAGCCCAGGAAGCGGCAAAAGAGGCACCGAAAACCAAAACTTGCCCATATTGCTGTTCTGAAATTCCGGTTAATGCCGTTAAGTGTCCTCATTGTACCAGCGATTTGCAGAAGTGATTAAACATACATTTTAAAGTTTGCAAGCGGAGGCTTCGTGCCTCCGTTTGTTGTTTCAAGCGCCTTGTTATGAGGCTATTCTTGCTGTAAAATTTATGGGCTTTCTGTTTTTGTGATAGATGGTGTTGACAAAATGTCAAAATTGTACTATTCTAGACAAAACTAAGGAGGCCAGTATGGGTTTGTTTAATAATCTCTTTGGAAAAAGGCTAGAAAAGCCAGACTTTGATATTGAAAAAATTTATCGAAACAAGATTATATGCCAACAGACAATGCGTGACAAACTGGAAGGCACTGTTCTGCAGTTTGGAGAGACAACCGTTGACGGCAAAAATTATCTGTTGATGTATGAACAATCTGAATATTCTACTTTGGCTGAGCCTAATGTCGGGCAGACAGAAAGGCAGCTTAGGGCTTATCAATATGGCGCTATCAGCGTTTTTGATTTGCAAAACGGAAAGCAAATTTTGAAAGCTGAATTTAGGAAAGAGAAGGATGCCAAGGCCAATGTTTGGAGCCCTGATAAAGAAGTGGGATTTAGTTTGGTGACTAAAAAGGGAAAACGCAGTATAAAAGCTTATTCTGCAAAAGATGGGTGGCAGTTGTTTGACGGAAAAGATCTGTATGGCTACGATAAAGCAGAACGCAAGGTTCTTAAACTTCCTGCGCAAATTGCCGCAAAATTTAGAAGTGCTATCTCTGAAAATCCGCAAGCTCATCAGTTGTATTTATCTGCGCAAAAGGCAATCGCCGGCAAAAACAGACAACGTAAATCTATGGAGCAAGGGCGCTAGTGGCGAGTAGGTATGGGCTGGTGTTAATGTTTGTAAGCATAGAGTTTGAGAGTGTAAGAAAATAGCTTTTTGAAAATAGACAAAAAATATTTACTTTAGTTTAATAATATGTTAGTATGATTTTATAAGGCATGTTGATGCAATGTATGTTGGCTTAATTGATTAATATAGGGAGAGAATTATGGAAGGTAAGTATCCGTTAAATGTAATAAAGGTTTCTCAAAGATATTCAAATGGTCGGCCGGCTTTTGTATTTGAGTATACGAATCCTAAGGGTGGAACGACACGCCTTTTTGAGGGAAGACTTTTTTCTAAGGAAGGTGTGGCCCCTGAGGTTGAAGAGTTTATGGCGGCCCAAAAATTGAAAGTTGACCTCTCTGGTATAACCACAAAAAGAGAAGCTGAGAATTTCCGTAAGGAGTATATGGCGAGGTATTCGGAGCCTGAGAGCCTTTATAAAAATATTTACCAATATGAACGAAAACTCGCGGAAAAGAAAGAAGCTTATAATTTAATGTTTGTGTTTCACGATTGTGTGTTGGCATCGCTTCAAGAGTGTAAACATTTGTCTCCTGAGGAAAAAAGCAAAGCTTTTAGCTTTTTGGTAGATGCTTTGAAGGCAAGAGGAGAGGGCAAAAGTCTTGATGCCGTTCAACTTCCTAGAGAAAGTTTTGCTTCCCAAATTGGAATTAAGAGAGACGGTCTTTTTTATGCTGCCAACGAAATGAAGAAAAGAATAAATAAAATATCACCTGCGGATGTGAGTGACAGGACTTTTTCGGCTGTTTCAACGTTACTTTCTAAAGGGACTTCAGTTTCAATGGAAGAGGCCAAGAAGGTATTTAATGTGTTGAGAAATAAATACGCAAGTAAGGCGGTAGATGAATCTGCTGTAGCCCTTGAGCTTGCTAAGGATTTGCTTACCGTTGCGACAAAAGAGGTTGTTGAAGGCAGGCTTGATAAACAGATTAAGAGACGTTTTGAGGAAATTAAAGAGAAGAGAGATAGTCGTGCTCGTATAATGAATCGTGTGAGACGGGCTGTAAATGGTGGAAGATGCTAATTGGAGCCTTCAGAGTGGGCGTGTCCTAGGGGCAAGGCTCAGCTAGGGAAATATAAAAAATACCAAAAAGGCATCACTTTAGAGGTGATGCCTTTTTGGTTTGCTATTTGCTTCGGCCGTGAGTGTTTTGTAGTGGCCATCATACTCGGTTATTTTGCAAAGAATAGTCATCCCTTTGCAAAATTCTTTGCTGTTTTTGATGGTGCGGTAGACATTCTTTGCCAACCGAACCAAGAGAAACGCACCCCGTTTGATGATATCTACAATTTCACCAAGAACGACACTGCCGGGAGGGTGGTTCTCAACATACAGGTCAACCGGCATTTGTTGCGGGATGACTTCTATGTTGAGCTCGGGGTAGGAGTAATTGCCTTTTTCCCGAATCCTCTTGCTGACGTGTGTTACCTTAACCTGCCAGAATTCTCCTGTCTTAAATACGACATGGGGGTTAATTCGGCAGCCTCTGGGAAGGTAGAATGTCCCCGAAATCTTTTCACCATGGAAGTTGGTAACCATGAATGTTACACGGTTGTCTTTTACGGACTTTACTTGGGCGTCGTAGGTAAGATCCTGGCTTCCTACAACGAATCCGTTAGATGAATAAGGTTCCATAATATGTTTGAGATTGGTGTAGTCGAAAAAATTTCCGGACAGCTTGCAACAATAAGAAATAAATAACCATCCAGAATAATCATGAAATGATATGTCTAGTATACAGGAGCTAAATATAATTTGCAACAATTTTGGACAAAATGTTTATATCTTTTTCCCTTTGATGCAAAAAATGCTTGCAAAATGAATCTGTTGTGGTATACAAACCCCACATTCGGATGAATCTTTTGTGCCGAACGTGTTTTTTTTTTATAATTTCGTGGGAGGCCAGCCATGGTCATGACCACGAAACCTAACTTTTAAGGGTATGAAAATGGCTAAAACTAAAAAGAAAATTTTAGGATTAATCAAGCTTCAGATCCCCGCTGGAAAAGCTAACCCTTCTCCTCCGGTTGGCCCTGCTTTGGGTCAAAAGGGCTTGAATATTATGGAATTCTGCAAAGCATTTAACGCTGCTACCCAGAAATTGGAACCCGGTATCCCGGTTCCGGTAGTGATTACTGCTTTTGAAGATAAGTCTTTCACTTTTGTTACCAAACTGCCTCCGGTTTCTTACTATCTTAAGAAAGCTGCCAACATTAAGTCAGCTTCTAAAGAGCCCGGTAAGTCCGTTGCCGGTCAGGTAACTCTCGCTCAGGTTAAAGAAATCGCTGAGACCAAATTGCCGGATCTTAACTGCTCAACCGTTGAAGCAGCTATGAACATGGTTAAAGGTCAGGCCGTTTCTATGGGCATTAAGGTTGTGGAGTAGTATCATGTCTGGAAAAAGAATCGTAAACGCTTATAAGACAGTCAACAAAGATCAGGCTTATGCTCTGAGTGAAGCTGTTAAAATCGTTAAAGAAAATGCTACTGCAAAATTTGACGAGACCATTGATATTGCCGTAAACCTCGGCGTTGACCCCAAATATGCAGACCAAATGGTTCGCGGTGTTTGTGCTTTGCCGCACGGTACCGGTAAAACCGTTCGTGTTGCCGTATTTGCTCAGGGTGAAAAAGCCGATGAAGCTAAAGCTGCCGGTGCCGATATCGTCGGTGCAGAGAATTTGGTTGATTCTATTCTCGCCGGTAAGGTTGATTTTGACCGCTGCATTGCCACTCCTGATATGATGGGTATGGCTGGTCGTGTTGCCCGCGTTTTGGGTCCCAAAGGCTTGATGCCGAACCCGAAACTCGGTACCGTTACCACTGATGTTGCCAATGCCGTTAAAAAGGCTAAGGCCGGTGAGGTTCAATATCGTGTTGAGAAAAACGGTATTGTTCATGCCGGTATCGGTAAGGCTTCTTTCAGCGAGCAACAGATTGTTGAAAACGCTAAGGCTTTCATTGATGCTATCATCAAAGCCAAACCGGCCGGTGCCAAAGGAACTTATATGAAGAAGATTTCTTTGAGCAGCACCATGGGTGTCGGTGTTAAGGTTGATTCCTCTGCTTTGTAATGAGGTTTTAACAGACTTTAGAAAAGCTCCGTTTGCAAAAGCGGAGCTTTTTTAGTTTAAATTTTGTCTATTGACACTTGGGCTGATTGTGCTATTATTTATAGCATGATAAGGTATATTTTATAAATAATTAAATTAATCGAAAGAGGCACCGGAATAATTAACCTCTTTAAAATCCGGTTAAGGTATGAAGACATTTTTAGTTGCAAAAGGCTTCGGCAAGGATATTGTTCGACTGGTGTTGAATGGATACGTTGACGCAGAGGTGGTACGCCCCGTTAGGCTTGGTGAGGTAAAAAATATTGACCTGAAGCCTCTTCGCAGCGAAACGCTGATGCAAGTTCCGCAGGATGTTTTGCCGGAGCTTGTGGGTGAATGCCCGCGAAGCGCCAAGACAGATGCCTTTTTGGCGGAGGCATGGCAAAAAGTGTTTACTTGGCTCAAAAAATGAGCCAAATCTATATAAAAAAGAGTTCTGTTTTCGCAAACGGAGCTCTTTTTTATTTATGAAAAAAGTGCTTGACTTTTAGAGTTTTACATATTATTAACCAAACCACAAGAACGGCAAATACCGTTCGACCTGTCCAAGACTGCCGGTGGCCTATGGCCTTAAATATCCAGCATAGACGGAGTAAGTGAGATTTTTTTAATCAATTTTTCTCCTGGACAGTTAGGTCCCGTCAGGGCAAGCGTTTGGGAGAGAAAAACTTTCCTCCTCAATCAAACAGTCTTGGCGGATTTGTTAAAATGGCATATTCCGATCTTTCGGGCTATGCAAAATTTGGAGACAACAAGTGAACCGCGAAGAAAAAGCACAACTGCTCAGCGAGCTGAACGAGCTGTTCTCAAACGCCGAAATCGTAGTCGTTTCTCACTACAAAGGCCTCACCGTTGAGGAAGTTTCGCAATTGAGAAATAATATCCGTAAAGCCGGTGCTGGGTTCAGAGTTACTAAAAACCGGATTACTCGTCTTGCTCTCAAAGGCACAAAGTTTGAAAACTTGGCTGATCTCTTCACCGGGCCGACTGCTATCGCATTCGCCAATGATCCGATCTCTGCTTGTAAAGCTTGTGTCGAATTTGCTAAAAACAATGAGAAATTGATTGTTATCGGCGGTGCTATGGGAACCGGTGTTCTCTCTATTGCCGAGATCAACAAGTTGGCTACCATTCCTTCTTTGGAAGAGCTGCGCGCCAAAATCATTGGTTTGCTGCAAGCTCCTGCTGCTCAGTTGGCAAGAGTTACCAAGGCTTATTCAGAAAAAGAATAGTGTTTTTTCTGAGTAATGTGAAATGCAAGATGAATAACAAAACTGTTTAATTTATTTATTGGAGAAAAAAAATGGCCGATTTAGCCAAATTAGTAGATGAATTGTCCGCTCTTACCGTTATGGAAGCTGCTGACTTGTCCAAGATGTTGGAAGAAAAATGGGGCGTTTCTGCCGCCGCTGCCGTTGCTGTTGCTGCCGGTGGTGCTGCTGGTGCCGCTGCCGCTGAAGAGAAAGACGAATTCGACGTTGTTCTCGCTGAGGCTGGTGCTAACAAGATCAATGTTATTAAAGAAGTTCGTACCATTACCGGTCTCGGCTTGAAAGAAGCCAAAGACTTGGTTGATGGCGCTCCCAAGACCATCAAAGAGGGCGTTGCCAAAGCTGAAGCCGAAGAAATGAAGAAGAAATTGGAAGAGGCTGGGGCTAAGGTTGAGCTCAAGTAATTCAAGCCTAAAAGCTCAGTATTTGGGCTTCTAGCGCAAAAAACTGCAGAACGGTCGAAATTCATGTACTTCTATGTACACTAGAATTTCGACCGCTTTGTTTTTCCTTGTATGGAATTTTTTAGGAATTTCTTTCTCATATTTGACTAGATAAAATTTTGTTCAAAATTTTGACAAAAAAACTATTGCAGGGGGAGCATTTTTGTGGTATAAGGATAACAGAAAGAAAAATTATTCTGGAGATATTAAAATTAAGCGTTAATCGCTATTGTTCACTTCAGACAAATGTCTAATTTAAAATTTATAGTTATGAGCTTCTTTGGCTTATTCGGATCGAAAAAACATGAAGAGACTTGGGAGGAACGCCGCCTGCGTCGGCAACGCGAATGCGACCATCGCGAGGAATACTTAGGTGTCGAAGTGACCGAGTTCTGTGGCCCGGACCGGCGCTACAATGTTTACCGCTATTGTGGTAACTGTGGTGCCAAAATCTGGGTCGGGTGGGAAACTATCGAAGAACACAATCATAGATAGATAGTTTCTCTCCTAGGATCTGATAAAAACCCCTTTGCATTTTGTTGCAAAGGGGTTTTTGTTATTCGTTCAGCCAGTGCCAATATTTCTTTAATCCGGCAATTATTTTTAATGTCAACCAGCCGATGATCCCGAGACAGGTGGATAAAATAAAAAACATGCCAATGGCGAAGAAAAAGGCTGATCCCGCCATTTTGAATGTTGCTTGTCCCATGTAGGATCCTAAAAATATCGCAAAAACAAATAACAACATTGATAAAATAAGCGCGGGCCATAGAATTAGCCTCAGGCTGTAATAGAGTTTGTCTGAGCCAAAACACGCCATCTTTATAAATCTTTTTCCTGCTCGGACGGGAATAATTATGGCATATCCTATAATGGTTAAAACCACGTAACACAGAGCTGAGGACAGAATATAAAAAAATACATTAACCAAGAAATGTGGCGATTTTTCCGGTGTCAGCGGATACCACAAATATAAGCAAATTATGGCCGTAACAACACAAAGATGTATGAGGCATTTGAGAAAAATGCGCCAACCTTTGGTCGTTGGTCTTTTCTCTACTAGCAAAGCCAGGCAAAGGCCAAAAAGAAACGCACTCAGGCTAATGAAAATGTCAAAAAAAGTTCCCATAGTTGTAAGTATTAATAATTGATTTTGATGGTAAATTTATAAAAAAATCTATCCAGTTTGTCAAGGTGCGGAAAACTCGTTTTGGCGGTGAAAAAATTGTTGCAAAATGAATCGCTTAGGTGTACAAGAAAACGAATTTTCGAAAATTATTCTTACGAATCGGCGCGATGATTGGGTGCAATGCCCGGGTAGCCGCCGGTTTTGCTTTCTTTCTTATTTTGTAACGTTACAGTATATAACCCTCTGCGCGCGGGATTCAGTTTTTTGATAGGATGGCCGCAGATTTTAACCAAAAAGGATGTTTTGCAATGAAGGAATCTTATACGAGCAAAAGACGTGTAAGAAGAAACTTCGGCCGAATCGACGCTGTCGCCGATATGCCGAATCTGATTGAAGTTCAGACTGGTTCTTATAATAGTTTTATTCAAGCCAAAGGGGCTGAAAAATGCGAGTTTGGTTTGGAAGAAGTGTTCAAATCCATTTTCCCGATTAAAGATTTTTCCGGAAACGGCGAGCTTGAGTTCGTAAGCTATGAGCTTGAAGAGCCCAAGTATGATGTTGATGAGTGTATCAAACGTGATATGACTTATGCCGCTCCGGTTAAAGCTACCTTGCGTTTGGTTGTTTGGGATACCGATGAGGCCACCGGTGCCAAGTCTATCCACGACATTAAAGAGCAAGATGTTTATATGGGCGATATCCCGTTGATGACGGATAAAGGTACCTTTATCTTCAACGGAACAGAGCGCGTTGTCGTTTCGCAAATGCACCGTTCTCCCGGTGTGTTCTTTGACCATGACAAAGGCAAAACCATGGCCAGCGGTAAGTATTTGTTTGCCGCCCGCGTTATTCCTTATCGCGGTTCTTGGCTTGATTTTGAGTTTGATGCCAAAGATTTGGTTTATGCTCGTATTGACCGCCGCCGTAAGTTGCCGGTTACCTCTCTTTTGTATTCTCTCTATTCTAAGGAGACAGAAGACAAAATTGCTGCCTTGGCCAAGAAAGGCAAGAAAATTGATCCGGCTGAAATCAAAGGTATGGATAAGGAAGAAATTCTCAATTACTTCTATGATACCGATGATTATGTCGCCGACAAAAAGGCCTGGAAAGTTAAGTTTGTGCCTGAGCGCATGAAGGGCGTTAAGTTCGACTTTGATTTGATTAATGCCGCTGACGGTAAAGTCGTTTTGGAGCAAGGTAAGAAACTTTCTCCGCGCGCCGCTCAGAAATTGGCCGATGAAGGTCTGGAGTTCTACAAGGTTACTCCGCAACAGATGATTGGCAAATTCTTGGCTAACAATATCGTTGTTGCCAAGACGGGTGAGGTTTTGGCTGAGGCCGGCGATGAAATCACCGAGGAATTGCTCGAGAAATTTGCCGCCAACAAAATTAACGAAATTAAGACCTTGTTTATTGACGGAATCAATGTTGGTCCGTATATTCGCAATACTCTGGCTGCCGATAAGAACAGCTGCCGCGAGGAGGCTTTGTTGGATATCTACCGTGTTATGCGCCCGGGTGATCCTCCAACCTATGAAACGGCTGATCAGCTCTTCCATGGATTGTTCTTTGACAAAGACCGCTATGATCTTTCATCCGTTGGTCGTGTTAAGATGAATATTGCTTTGGATATTCCGTTTGAAGAGGCTCCGGATACTTATGGTATCTTGCGCAAAGACGATATTCTCCGCATTGTTAAGAGACTTTGCGAATTGCGTGACGGAAAAGGCGAGGTTGATGATATTGACCACTTGGGCAACCGTCGTGTTCGCTCGGTTGGTGAGTTGATGGAAAACCAATATCGCATGGGCTTGTTGCGCATGGAGCGTGCTATCCGTGAGCGTATGAGCTCTGAGAATCTCAACAATGTTAAACCGCAAGATTTAGTTAATGCTAAGCCGATTGCTTCGGTTATCCGCGAGTTCTTCGGTTCTTCTCAGTTGTCTCAGTTTATGGATCAGAACAACCCGTTGTCTGAGATTACGCACAAGCGTCGTTTGTCTGCTTTGGGGCCCGGTGGTTTGTCTCGTGACCGCGCCGGATTTGAAGTCCGCGACGTGCATCCGACACACTATGGTCGTATCTGCCCGATTGAAACACCTGAAGGTCCGAATATTGGTTTGATTAACTCTCTTTCAAGCTATGCTCGTATCAACAAATACGGTTTCATTGAATGCCCGTATCGTAAGGTTGTAAACGGCGTGGTTACCAAAGAGGTTGTTTATCTTTCCGCCAATGAGGAAGGCAAGTTCAGAATTGCCGAGGCTAATGCCAAGGTTAAGGATGACGGCCATTTTGAAGAAGACCTTATTGCTTGCCGCAAGGCCGGTGAGTTTGAGTTTGCTCATCCGAGTGAGATTGACTTTATCGATGTTTCTCCGAAACAGTTGGTATCTGTTGCTACCGCTTTGATTCCGTTCTTGGAAAACGATGACGCAAACCGTGCTTTGATGGGTTCTAACATGCAGCGTCAAGGTGTGCCTTTGCTGCGTTCTGAGGCTCCGTTGGTTGGTACCGGTGTTGAGGGCGTGGTTGCTAAAGATTCTGGCGCAACCGTTGTCTGCAAAGCCGATGGTATTGTTGATGCCGTTGATGCCAATCGTATCGTGGTTCGCTCTAAGGACGAGCATGCTGCCGATGCCGGTGTTGAAATCTACCGCTTGTCTAAATTCCGTCGTTCTAACCAAAATACCTGCATTAACCAAGTTCCGTTGGTTAAGGTCGGTGATGAAGTTCATGCCGGTGATATTATGGCTGACGGACAATGCACCGATATGGGTGAGTTGGCTTTGGGTAAGAACGTTTTGGTAGCTTTCATGCCTTGGAACGGTTTGAACTACGAGGATGCTATTTTGTTGTCTGAGAGAATCTCTCGCGATGATGTCTTCACCTCTTTGCACATTGAGGAGTTTGAGGTTATGGCGCGTGATACCAAACTCGGACAGGAAGAAATTACTCGTGATATTCCAAACGTTGGTGAAGATGCTTTGCGCAACCTTGATGAAGCCGGTATCGTTTATATTGGCGCTGAGGTTAAGGCCGGTGACATCTTGGTTGGTAAGGTTACACCGAAAGGCGAATCTCCGGTTACTCCTGAAGAGAAATTGTTGCGTGCCATCTTTGGTGAAAAAGCCTCTGATGTCAGAGACACATCTTTGCGTGTTCAGCCCGGTATTGAAGGTATTGTGGTTGATGTTCACGTATTTTCTCGCCGCGGTGTTGAGAAAGATGAGCGTGCTCTCTCTATTGAGCAGCAAGAGATTTCTCAGCTGGCAAAAGACCGTGATGATGAAATTGCCATTATTCGTCGTAACGTCGAGGCTCGTTTGAAGTCTATGTTGCTGGGGCAGAAAGTTGTTGATGCTCCCAAAGGCAGTATTGCTAAAAACGCCGAAGTTACTGAAGAAAAATTGGCTGAAATTCCATCTTCTCAATGGCGTAAAATCGTTGTTAAAGACGAGGCTGTTATGGCTAATATTGAGGAGCTCCTCAATGCCTATGACAACCGTTTGGAAAAAATCCAAAAGCACTTTGACGACAAAGTTGAGAAAGTTCAGCGCGGCGATGATTTGTTGCCGGGTGTCTTGAAGATGGTAAAAGTCTTTATTGCTACCAAGCGTAAAATTCAATCCGGTGATAAAATTGCCGGACGTCACGGTAACAAAGGTACAATTTCCCGCGTATTGCCTCTGCAGGATATGCCTTATATGGAAGATGGTACGCCGGTTGACATCGTGCTCAACCCCTTGGGTGTGCCTTCTCGTATGAACGTGGGACAAATTTTGGAAACGCACCTTGGATGGGCGGCTCAAAAACTGGGACAACAGCTCAATGAGTTGTTGGAACAATATAAAGCCGGCCAGGCAACCGAGAAAGATTTGCGTGCCAAACTCAAAGATGTTTATGGTGAAAAACAGTATAAGCGCGAAATTGCCGATATGAGCATGGAAGATTTGGAATTGATGATTCCGAACTTGAAGCGCGGTGTGCCGATGGCTACTCCGGTATTTGACGGTGCCACCGGTGATGATATCAACGAAATGCTGACAAAAGCCGGCTTGCCGACATCTGGTCAGATTGACCTCTATGACGGACGTACCGGTGAGAAGTTTGACCGCAAAGTTACGGTTGGTATCATCTACATGATCAAACTGCACCACATCGTTGATGAAAAGATGCACGCTCGTTCTGTCGGTCCGTACTCTTTGGTTACTCAACAACCGCTGGGTGGTAAGGCTCAGTTCGGTGGTCAACGTTTCGGTGAGATGGAGGTTTGGGCTTTGCAGGCTTATGGTGCTGCTTATACCTTGCAAGAAATGCTCACTGTTAAATCCGATGATGTTAACGGACGTACCAAGGTTTATGAAGCTATTGTCCGCGGTGAGGATAGCTTTGAGGCCGGTATTCCTGAATCCTTCAATGTTTTGGTCAAAGAAATTAAATCTTTGTGCCTCAATGTTGAGTTGTTGAACGAAGAAGTTTAAGGCAGAGGAGTTTTTAGAACATGAATGATATTATGAAATATTTTGGTCAGCAGGTCTCTGGCGAATCTTTTGACCAAATTAAAATTTCCATCGCCTCTCCTGAGCAGATCCGTTCTTGGTCTTATGGTGAGGTTAAAAAGCCGGAAACCATTAACTACCGCACCTTTAAGCCGGAAAGAGACGGCTTGTTCTGCGCTCGTATTTTTGGTCCGGTAAAAGACTACGAATGTTTGTGCGGAAAATATAAACGCATGAAATATCGCGGCGTCGTTTGCGAAAAGTGCGGTGTCGAAGTTACTTTGGCAAAAGTCCGCAGAGAAAGAATGGGACATATTGAGTTGGCCGCTCCGGTTGCTCATATTTGGTTCTTGAAATCTCTGCCGAGCCGTATTTCTATGATTACCGATATTCCGATGAAGTCATTGGAAAGGGTTTTGTATTTTGAAAATTATATCGTTATCGAGCCCGGTTTGACCCCGCTCGGCGTTAACGAGTTGTTGACAGAGGAACAATACCAAGAAGCCATTGATGAATATGGTGAGGATTCTTTCCGTGCCGGTATCGGTGCCGAGGCTATCCGCGAGATATTGGCTTCAATCGACTTGGAAGCAGAGCGCAAAGCTATTCGTGAAGAACTCAAGGACAATGCTTCTGAAGCTAAGCGCAAAAAGTTGGTTAAGCGTTTGAAGATTATTGAATCTTTCATCGAATCCAACACCAAGCCGGAATGGATGATTTTGACCGTTCTGCCGGTTATTCCGCCAGAGCTGCGTCCGTTGGTCCCGTTGGACGGCGGCCGTTTTGCCACCTCTGACTTGAACGATTTGTACCGCCGCGTTATTAACCGCAACAATCGTTTGAAACGCCTGATCGAACTCCATGCGCCGGATATCATCATCCGCAACGAAAAGCGCATGTTGCAAGAGTCTGTTGATGCTTTGTTTGATAACGGTCGTCGTGCACGCGCTATCACCGGCACCAACAAGCGTCCGCTCAAATCTTTGTCTGATATGCTCAAAGGTAAACAAGGTCGTTTCCGTCAGAACTTGCTCGGTAAACGTGTTGACTACTCCGGGCGTTCGGTTATTACCGTCGGACCTGAGCTTAAATTGCATCAGTGCGGTTTGCCCAAGAAAATGGCTCTGGAATTGTTTAAACCTTTTGTCTATGCAAAACTGGAACTCTATGGCCACGCTACAACTATCAAAGCAGCCAAGAGAATGGTTGAAAAAGAACGTCCGGAAGTTTGGGATATCTTGGAAGAAGTTATCCGTGAGCACCCGGTTCTCTTAAACCGTGCACCGACTTTGCACCGCTTGGGTATTCAAGCTTTTGAGCCTGTATTGGTAGAAGGAAAAGCCATTCACTTGCACCCGCTCGTTTGTACCGCGTTTAACGCCGACTTCGATGGTGATCAAATGGCGGTTCACGTTCCGTTGTCTATCGAGGCTCAGTTGGAAGCCCGTGTTTTGATGATGTCTACCAACAACATCTTGTCTCCGGCTTCCGGTAAACCGATTATCGTTCCGACACAAGATATGGTCTTGGGTATTTACTACCTGACTTATGATGCTGACGGAATGAACGGCGAGGGTATGATCTTCTCTGATTTCAACGAAGTTTTGTTGGCCTTGAATGAGAAGGTTGTGGACCTGCATGCCAAAATCAAATGCCGTATGGAATACATCAATGATGAGGGCAAATTGGTCAGAGGTTTGGTCGAAACCACTCCGGGACGTATTATCGTTTCTGAAACTTTGCCCAAGCATGAGAATGTTCCGTTCTCTTTGGTTAACCGCTTGCTGCGTAAGAAAGAGATTGGAGAAATCATCGATACTATTTATCGTCATTGCGGACAGAAGGAAACCTGCTTGTTTGTTGACAAGATTATGACTCTTGGCTTCCAAAACGCTTGCAAAGCCGGTATTTCTTTTGGTAAAGATGATTTGATTGTTCCTGATGCCAAGAAGACCTTGATTGAGGAAACCGAAAAGCAGGTTAAGGAATTTGAGGAGCAATACCAAAATGGTTTGATTACCAAAGGCGAGAAATACAACAAGGTTGTTGATATTTGGGCTGCTTGCACGGATAAAGTTGCCGATGAAATGATGAAAAACATTTCTAAGACCGAGCATGGCTACATTAACTCTGTTTATATGATGGCTCACTCCGGTGCTCGTGGTTCTGCCGCTCAAATGCGTCAGCTGGCCGGTATGCGCGGTTTGATGGCTAAGCCCTCAGGCGAAATTATTGAACAGCCGATTATCTCTAACTTTAAAGAAGGTTTGACCGTGCTTGAGTACTTTAACTCTACCCACGGTGCTCGTAAAGGTTTGGCCGATACGGCTTTGAAGACCGCTAACTCCGGTTACTTGACCCGTCGTTTGGTCGATGTTGCCCAAGATGTGGTTATTACCGAGACAAATTGCGGAACAGAGCGCGGTATTATTGTTCGTCCGGTTGTGGATGGCGGTAATGTCGTTGTTTCTATCGGTGAACGTATTTTGGGTCGTACCATCCAAGAGGATATTGTTCATCCTGAAACCGGTGAGGTTTTGGTCAAGAAAGGTAAGCTGATTGATGAAAACGATGTCGAAGTCGTTGAGGCTGCCGGTGTTGAACAGGTTAAGATCCGTTCTGTATTGACCTGCGAAAGCAAAGACGGTGTTTGCGCCGCTTGCTACGGCCGTGATTTGGCTCGCGGTACGCCGGTTAATGTCGGTGAGGCTGTAGGTGTTATTGCCGCTCAGTCAATTGGTGAACCTGGTACACAGCTGACCATGAGAACCTTCCACATCGGTGGTGCGGCACAAAAAGGTGCTGAGCAGGCTTCTGTTGAGGTTCCGTTCGCCGGTGAATTGAAATTGGAGAACAACCATACGGTTACAGACTCTGAGGGACATCTGATTGTTTTGTCTCGTAACTGCGAAATCGTTATTGTTGACTCTCAGGGACGTGAGAAATCTCGTCACCATGTTCCTTATGGTACCAAAATTTTGGTTGCCGAAGGAGCTAAGGTAAAGAAGGGACAAAAGGTTGCCGAGTGGGATCCGTTTACTGTTCCGGTTATTACCGAGAAAGCCGGTAAGGTTGAGTTGGTTGACTTGATTAATAACGTATCTGTTCGCGAGAATACCGATGAAACAACCGGTATTGTTTCCAAGGTGGTTATTGATTGGCGTTCTAACTCCGGTTCTGCCGGTTTGAAACCCAGCATTATGTTGGTTGACAACAAGGGTAAACGTGTTGTCGGCGACAACGGCAAGGAAGTTCGTTACTATATGTCGGCTGATGCTATTTTGTCGGTTGACAATGGTGATGAGGTTAAGGTCGGTGATGTTATCGCTCGTATTCCGAGAGAGAGTTCTAAGACTAAAGATATTACCGGTGGTTTGCCGCGTGTGGCTGAGTTGTTTGAGGCTCGTCGTCCGAAGGATCCGGCTATCATCTCTGATATTGATGGCGTGGTTGAGTTCGGTAAGGACTACAAAGCCAAACAGCGTATTACCGTTGTTCCGTCTAAGGGACAGCCGGTTGAATACCTGATCCCCAAAGGACGTCATCTGGCCGTACAAGACGGTGATATCGTCAAGAAAGGAGATGCTTTGGTTGATGGTGTTCCGGCTCCGCACGATATCTTGCGCGTTTTGGGCGTTGAAAAACTGGCCGAATATCTGGTTAAAGAGGTCCAAGATGTTTACCGCCTGCAAGGTGTTAAGATTAACGATAAGCACATTGAGGTTATCGTTTCTCAGATGTTGCGCAAGGTTGAGATTACTCAACCCGGTGACACCACCTTCTTGGTTGGCGAGCAAGTAGACCGTGATGTCTTTGAGGCTGAAAACGCTAAAGCCATTGCTAATGGTGAAACTCCGGCAACCGCTGATCCGGTTCTGCTCGGTATCACTAAGGCTTCTTTGCAGACCAAGTCATTTATTTCTGCCGCATCATTCCAAGAGACAACTCGTGTCTTGACAGAGGCTGCGGTTGAGGGCAAGGTCGACAAACTCAAAGGTTTGAAAGAAAACGTTATCGTCGGTCGTTTGATTCCGGCCGGTACCGGTACGGTTCTGAGAGCTTTGAAGAAAGTTGCCGCTCAGAATGACAAAGAGATTCAAGCTCTTAAGGAAGAGGCCGCTAAGCTTGAGCATCCTGCTAATGCATAAGCTAAAGTAGCTTTGTTAAGTCTTAAAAAACCTCCCGAGGAATCGGGAGGTTTTTTGTTGCTTTTTGTCTAATAAATGTTTATAATCGGCGCATCTCGAAAAAATTATCGTGTCTAACAATTTTTAAAAAAGTATTATATGGAGACAACAATTATCATCTTGGTTATTTTAGTCGTCGTATTTTTTCTGGCGATTTGCACTCTGGCCGGTATTGTTTGGAAACAGGCCGAAAAAATCAATGAAATGAAGTCTAATTTCTAAGCTTTAAAGTTATGGTAGTAACAGTTTTGATTTGTGCCGTTTTGGCCATCCAAGTTATTTTGTTGGTCATGGTTTTTGTTGGGCTTTCAAGGCTTGAGAAAAACAAGAAACTTCAAGGCGAAAACAGAAGGTTACGCCAGCTTCTGACCGAACACGAACGAAAGCATGCTCCCAGAAAACATATGGATAGAGGTGATTCTCTCTAGCTTCGTTCAAAGAAAAAACTCCCGAATTTTTCGGGAGTTTTTTTGTTGGGGGAAAAAGAAAGAGAGCCCCTTGATTTTTTGATTCCATATAGGCTACACTTTAAGTACATCTCTATTACAAAGATTATAATTCTAACCTAAAACTTATAGCCTATGAAAATTATTTTACTTACTATGTTTCTGATATTTTGTGTGTTGGAAACTGTACGTTGTGGGCGATGGCTTGTCAAGTACAAAAAAGAACAAAAAAAGGCGAAAAAACTTGCTGAGTTTGAACAAAAACTTCGCAATATGTCTGACCTTGATTTGAAGATCTGGTTGGCAGGTTTGCGCAAGAATCTCTATTCTGAAGACTACGGCTCTTCGGAGATGCGACAGGTAATTGAAAATGAGATAAAGAGACGAGGTTTTACGCTAGTCTCTTTGCGTAATTTTAAAATTTGAAAATTATGGGGGCACTTGTTTTTTTGAGTATCTTAGCCGCAACGGTCTTGTTTCTGCTGGGCTGGAGCTTAATTGCTTATTGGCAAAGATGCCAAAGGGAAAAGAAAAGGCGGCAGACTCTTTTGGAGGAGTTTGGCCCTTGGCTTAAAGACCTGAAACGTATGGATGATGAACAATTTGAAAAGGAATTTAAACGGGTTCGAAATTTGTGGATGGAAACCAAAGAAAATGCCGAAAGGCTTCAATTCCAATTGGATCTTGTTTGTCAGGAAGACGGAAGACGCAGAGGGCTCAAACATCAGAAGAGGCATTACAGATTTTCTAAGCACATTGATGAATGGCTGTGAAATTCTTGATTGATAGTAAAAAAGACTTCAGATGCTGCATCTGGAGTCTTTTTTTTGTAGTGTGGTGAATTTTATGGTTGCATTTTTTGTCAAAAGTTGTATCGTGAAGAAACTTGTCTAATTAAAAAAAGAAGTAATTATGGAAGTAGCTATTATTATTATTTTAGCGGTTGCCGTTTTAATGCTTGTTTGGGGTGTTAGCACAACGGCCAGAAAGCTTCGTCTGTTCGAACAAAAGTGTAAGGATCAAGACGAGGAACTGACGAAATTGCGTTGGGAGAATAGTGAGCTTCAGCAGAAAATTGAAGAAAAGGAAACTGAGCTCAGAAAATTGAAGGAAAGTTCTTCCAGGGCAAAGTACCCAGCACATGGTGGTTATTTTGGCCACTAGAGAGTACGTGCCGAACAAAAAATCCGAAGATTGCAAATCTTCGGATTTTTTCTTATCTGGTGGCTTGACGCAAATTTTGCAGGGCTTGTAAATGCTGTTGCTGAATTTGCCGCGATTGCTTGGCAAAATTACTGTAAGTTGATGTCCCTTTGATGTTTTGTGCTTTATCTCCGGCATTTTCTACAATATGCCAAAGTTTGTTTTGGGCAGCTCCAGATAGAGCGTCTTTGCTTTGTAGACATTTTTGCAGAAATTGATTGGTTGCCGAATTGGGCTGAACCAGATTCGATACGGTAACTACGTGAGCCAAATGTTCAATACTTTCACCTTGAGGAATGCTCAATTTTTGGGTGATGACCATATTGCGCAGGTTGTCATATAATTTATCTCTGCGTGTTTCTCCAAGGTGGATTTTTAGGGCGCTGTCATAGTAGTTTTTGTAAACAGGTTTTGGTGACGGAATAGCAACACGCTTTATGCTGTCAATTTTATCCTGAATTTTGGTGATATTTTCTATCCGGCTTTTTGCATTTTCTCGGCTTTGTTTGTGAGTGTTGATTTGTTTGATTCCATCGCTTAGAACAGATATGCCGGCGACACTGCCGATGAATGCTGCCACACCTAAAATGCTGTTGATGATTTTGTTCTTGTTTCGTTTGAAAAATCCAGCCCTTTTGTCTTTGTGTATGGGTGTCGGTTTGGGGGCTGAGGACATTTTGGAGGCGGTTGTTGCAATGCTCAACGCTTGTGCCGCCGCTTTTTTACGGCGAGCACGGTTTTTTTCAGCTTTTTGACGCTCTATTAATTTTTGTTTCTGTTCTTTTAATTGACCTCTTCTTCTTATGCGCTCAAGCCGACGACGGTCTTTGGCAGACAGTTTGAATTTTGGAGCCGTTTCTTCGTTTTCTTTTGTCTCTTCTTGTTCTTTTATTCTTTGCGTTTCCTGTATTTTGATTCCTTGTATTTCTTGTCTTTCTAGCTTTTTGATTTCTTGTACTTCTTCCTTTATCGGGATTGGCTTTGGGGTTGTGAGTGTTTGCTCAACAATTTCTTTTTTGGCACTAGGTGTTTTGTATATGATTCGGTCGTAGCGCCCCAGCAGACGCGCAATGTTTCTGGACCAAAAACTGGCTATATTGTAGGGTTTGGCTTTCAGTTGCCAAGAAAGTTTTGGGTGTTCGTAGGTAGCAATGCGAGAAAGACACTCAAAAGCGCTGAAGGCATCTCTACTTACTTTGCGGTGAGCCAGATAGCCAAATGTTTTGATGTAACTGTACATGAGTTCGCAGTTTTTTTCCTCTAGCCAGAGCTCTTGATTGGCAAACTGGTGGATGCGCTCCGCCGCTTGGCGTCGGATCTCTTGAGCTCGACGGCGGTTGAACAGCAAAGCCAGATTATAGTTGTTTAAGTCCTTTTTTAAATCGTTAGGATTAATGGTATACATTTTTACACCTCAAATTTTATTTGTTTGTCGAAAATATCATTTTTGGTTAATTTTGTCAATAGTCTTTATTCTAAAATTTGTTGCTTTTTGTAATAAAAACTTTGCTTGAATTATTTTGCAATGTATTTATTATTTTTTCTCATAAGGAAATAGGATATGTTTGATATTCAAAAAGGCTTAGAAAATCTTCTTCGGCATATAAAAATTGCTCCGGAAAAACCGGGCGTCTACCGCATGATTAGCGAGTATGATGAGGTTTTATATGTTGGCAAGGCCAAAAACATAAAAAAAAGAATTGTGGCTTATTCTCATATTAATAAGCTTCCCGTTCGGTTGCAGCAAATGGTGGCGCAAATTGAGCGGATGGAGTTTATTATTGTGGAGAACGAGGCCAGAGCCTTGCTGGTTGAGAATGAGCTGATTAAGAAATTTAAGCCTCGCTATAATATCCTTCTTAAAGACGACAAGACTTTTCCTCACTTGATGATTGACGTGGAATCGGAATTTCCTTCTTTGCGAAAATATCGCGGCTCCAGGCGTGATAAAAACAAGTATTTTGGGCCGTTTGCCAGCGTGTTGGCGGTTAACAGCGTGGTAGATATTTTGCAAAAAGTGTTTTTGCTTCGTTCTTGTCGGGATAATGTTTTTAAAAACCGTCAACGCCCATGTCTGATGTATCAGATAAAACGTTGTTCGGCGCCTTGTGTGGGTAAAATATCTGCCGCAGATTATCGGGTTTTGGTGAATGAGGCCATAGAATTTTTGGAGGGGCGCAACAGCAAAATTCAGGAGGAGCTCTCCCAAAAAATGCAAGAGGCCAGTGCTCGTGAAGATTATGAGACGGCCTTGGTCTTGCGAGACCGCATCAGGGCTTTAACAACCATTCAATCAAGGCAAAATGTTGAGTATGCCGGTATCAAGTCTGCCGATGTTATCAGTTTGGTTAGGGATAAGGGGCTGGTTTGTATTCAGATATTTTTTATTCGCTCCGGGCAAAATTGCGGCAATACTCCTTATTTTCCGACCCAGACAGACGGTGCCGAAGATAAAGAAATCCTAGAAGCCTTTTTGAGCAGTTTTTATACCAATCACATTCCTCCCAAAGAAGTTATTTTAGCTGAGGAACTTGAAAACAAGACTTTTTTGGAAGAGGCGTTAAATGTCAAAATCAACACATACAAAAAAGGTAACAAGGCCGCATTAATCAAAATGGCAACGGAGAACGCCAAAGCCTCCATTGCCAGAAAAATTGCTCTTGAAGCCAGTGTTAAGAGTAATTTGGAAGCGTTTAGAGATGTATTTGGATTGCCGCGTATTCCTCAAAGAATAGAAATTTATGACAACTCCCACAACCAAGGAAGTTTTGCCATCGGTGCAATGGTGGTGGCAACGCCAGAGGGCTTTGATAAGAAAAGTTATCGGACTTTCAATATTAAATACACGGCAGAAACAAGAGACGACTTTGCCATGATGCAAGAGGTGCTAAGGCGCCGCTTTGCCAGAATGACGGATGAAAACAAGCCTGATGTGATTCTGCTTGACGGTGGGCGAGGACAACTCAATGCCGTCTATGAGAGTTTGAAAGATTTTGATTTGAGCGGTATCGCTATTATCGCCATATCTAAGGGGCCGGAAAGAAATGCCGGTAAGGAATTTTACCATATGAAGGGCAAGGAAAGTTTTGCCCTCGAGTTCCAGTCTCCGCTTGCATTTTATATGCAGAATCTGCGAGATGAGGCACACCGTTTTGCTATTGGAACGCATCGTCAGCACCGGGCAAAGTCAATTTATAAATCAAGAGTAGATGAGATTGAGGGAATCGGAGCTAAACGCAAGCGTGATTTGCTCAGTTTTTTCGGCTCGGCAGAAGAAGTGGCCGAGGCCAGCATAAAAGATTTGCAAAAAGTGAGCGGAATCAGTAAAAAAACGGCGGAAAAAATTTATAAGTACTTCCATAATTAGAAAATCTAACTTAATATATTGGCTAGAATTTAGTAATTTTTTAAAAAGGACCTGGAAATTGTATAATTTGCCCAATCTTTTGACGATATCCAGAATCGTTGTTATTCCGGTTATCTTTTTGACGGTTTATATTCACTCTCTTTGGTGGGGGCTTTTTGCTGCCGTATTGTTCATCATTGCCTCTATCACTGATTATTTTGACGGCTATTTGGCCCGCGCCAGAGGGGAGGTATCTGCTTTTGGACGCTTGCTTGACCCTATTGCCGACAAGCTCTTGGTGGCCTCTGCTTTGGTCGTTTTGTTGGCTAAGCCCGGAATGCTGGTTACCAAACTCAGTTTTATTCCGATTATTGTTATCTTGTGTCGGGAGCTCTTGGTTTCTGGCTTGAGAGAGTTTTTGATGGAAGTTAAAATCGGAATGCCGGTTACCCGTTTGGCTAAGTGGAAGACAGGCTTTCAGATGACGGCTCTTTCCATGATGTTACTTAAAGGATTTTGGTATTGGGGCGGAATCGGTGAGATCTTGCTTTGGGTTGCCGGTGTCTTGACATTTATTACCGGATATCAGTATTTTCAGAAAAGCTTGGATTATATCAGAAGCCAAGATAAGGCTAAAAAAACTGTGGCTCATAAAGAAAAGAAAGCTCCTGCCTTGAAAGCAAATCTAAAGGTTGTCGCGAAGAAAAAAGCTACTGCAAAGAAAAAAACTGTGAAGGCTTCCGCCAAAAAATAAGCAACCTTTGAAAGGGTAGGCCCATATGGATACAGAAGCCAAACATATTCTGGTGGTGGATGACGACACCCGTTTACGCTCTCTCCTGCAAAGATTTTTGCGGGAGAACGGCTTTTTTGTATCCGTTGCCAAATGTGCCTCCGAGGCTCGCAAGTTTTTGCGCCAATATAAGTTTGATTTGCTTATTGTCGATATTATGATGCCCGAAGAAACCGGGCTCGAATTTTTGGGCGGATTGCGCCAGGACAGCACTGTTCCGGTGATATTGCTCACGGCTATGGGGGAAACCGCTGATAGGATTATCGGGCTTGAGAGCGGTGCCGATGATTATTTGCCAAAGCCGTTTGAGCCAAAAGAATTGGTCTTGCGAATCAGAAATATTTTGAAGCGTGCTCCGGTTGAGAAAAATGCCGAGGCCGAAAAATTAAACTTGGGTCTGTGTTTTTACGACTTGCAGAAAAAAGAGCTGCAATCAAAAACCGGAGAGGTCATTCATATAACTCCGGTGGAGCAGGCGCTGCTGAATATTTTGGGTGCCAAGTCCGGGCAGGTCTTTACGCGTGAGAAGTTGGCCGAAATGCTAGGTGCCGGGCAAAGCCCACGCTCGATTGATGTGCAGATTACCCGCTTGCGCAAAAAAATTGAGCAAGATTCTAAAAATCCCCGCTATTTGCAAACGGTCAGAGGCAAAGGGTATATGCTTTTGCCGGAATAGTTTTTTTAAGAAAGGAAACAAATATGCATCTTAGATTGTCTCCAAAAGCAGAGGAAAAATTGCGCTATTTGCGTTTGAAGTTTTTGCCGAGGACATTGTTTTTCAGAACAATGTTGTTGATTTTTGTGCCGTTGATTGTGGTGCAAATTGTTTCCGTGGTGATGTTTTTTGACGGAAGCTGGAGCCGAATGGGGCGCAGGTTGTCTGAAAATCTGGCCGCTGATATGAGCTTTATTACCGATTTGGTGCAAAAAGATGTATCAAAAGTTGCCAAAGTGCAAGAAATGGCCGACAAAACTTTCGGTATCCAGATGGAATATTATGATAACCAGGAAAAATATCAGGTCATCAGCAAAACGCATCGCGGCAGTAAGATGGTGGTTGGGTATTTGGAAGAGGCTTTGGAAGAGACTTTTCCGAATGCCAAGAGAGAGATTTTGCTTAGCAAAGATGACAACGACTTGATCGTGCTTATTGATGATGAACACGGGTTGTTTAAGTTTGTGACATCTAAAAAGAAGATTTTTAGCTCATCCATATTCATGTTTGTGGTTTGGATGGTGGGCACATCTATTCTTTTGTTTTTGGTGGCAGTATTGTTTTTGCGAATCCAGGTTAGATCTATTGCCGAGCTTGCGCAGGTGGCGGAAGATTTTGGTAAGGGAATTGATAATAAAAACTTTAAGCCTTATGGTTCCTCTGAAGTGCGCAAGGCGGCAATTGCGTTTATTAAGATGAAGGAGAGAATTCAACGCCAAATCAGCGAGCGCACGCAAATGTTGGCCGGGGTTTCTCATGATTTGCGCACACCGCTGACCAGAATGAAACTGCAGGCAGCGATGATGCCTGAAGGCGAAGACAAAAAAGATTTTCTCTCTGATGTGGATGAGATGGAAAAAATGCTTGATGGCTATTTGGCTTTTGTCAGCGGAGAGGCCGGAGAAAAATCTACATTTGTTGATATGAATGAGATGATTTTGAGCATTATCAATAAATTCCGCAACAAAAAGGCTCTTATCCGTTATTCTACCAACGATGAGGTGAGTGCCATCCAGGGGCGTGAGCAGGCTTTGAAGCGCGCTCTGACCAACATCATTTCCAATGCCTTTCGGTATGGTAAAACAATTGCCGTGAAGTTGGAAAGCAATGATAAAAAGCTTTGGATATCCGTGGATGATGATGGACCGGGAATTCCGGCAGATAAGCGTGAGGATGTGTTTAAGGCGTTTTATCGGTTGGAAAATTCCAGAAATAAAGAAACCGGAGGTGTCGGGCTGGGGTTGTCTATTGCCAAAGATGTGATTACTTCTCATGGCGGGACAATTGAGCTTTTGGACAGCGAACTCGGTGGGTTGAAGGTTTTAATCAGCATTCCTTTGTAGGAAAAATATAGATGAGCGATGATGTGAAATTGCCGGAAGACGATATCATAGATCTGGATGGAGATATTGAGCTGCCAAAATCAGATGATGATTTTGATTTGGATAAATTCTTGGCGGAAAACGCGTCGGAAGACGTGGCAGATGTTGATGTCTCTTTGCCGCAGGGTGATGTGGATTTGGACGGCTTGCTGGGTGATAAAAATCAGGGTAACGAGGAGGCTTCTAATTCGTTTGATTTGTCCACCGTGTCTGCAAGTGAGGATGCCAAAGAAGCTGAAGTTGCGACTGAACCGGTAGAAGCGGTGGCGGCAGACAGTGGTGCAGAGCCGGATGCTGAAATTGAGGTTGAGCCGGAGCCGATTGATGGTATGGACGAGCAAGCGGCGCCGCAAACTTTTAGTGATGTTTCAATGGATGCAGAAGTCGAGCCAATGGCTGAGGTGGAAGCAGAGTTTGAGCCGATTGATGATAACAAGGCTGCCGAGCCAGATTCAGAAATTGTGGCAGAGCCGGAGGTGGAATCGGATCCTGCGCCCGAGGTTGCAACGGCACCTGAAGAAGAAACTGAAAATATGCCCGAGGTCGAACCAGAGGCAGCATCCGCGGCAGAGCCTGCGCCCGAGTATGAAGCGGTTGCGGAAGAAACAGAAGAAGATGTGGTTAATGATGATAAGTCCAAGGGGTGGGCTTTTGAGGGGATAGAGACCTCAAGCACGGAAGAGGATGAAGCATCAGCCATGGATGATGGTGAGCCGCACCGGTTGGGGGATGATGTGCCCGCAGATGTTGAGATTGAGCCTGGAGAAACTTCTGGGTCTGAGCTGCAAGAGGAGCCGGTTTCTTCTGTTGATGATGCCTTTGAGGCAAAAACTGAAAATGAAGCTGACGGCTGGTCTGCACTGGAGGCAAATGTCGGTGCCGAAGCTGTTTATGGCTTGGAGGAGGCAAAAGGCTATGCGCGGTGGTATGGCGGCAATTATGATGACCAAGCATTTGAGGTTGATAAGCAATCCGTATCCGGTGTGTTGGATGGGGATGATGAACATAAGGTCATCCATGTAAATGTCGGTTATGATACTTATGGTTGGCAAGTCGAGTTTGCTAATGGCGTGGTTATGAATCTGCGTGATGTGAGAGAGTATCAACTTAAAAACGGAGCCTTACCGGCTGAGGACGGCGCAATTGTTTATGGTGATATGCGTATAGAATTTCACCATATTGAAAAGATAACACTTTATGAGAGTGTTCGTTATTTTACCTATATGCCGAATTAATCTTAAACCCCGCCGATGAGCGGGGTTTTCATTTATGTGGAAAAGTCCTCTGTTGTTCTGGCAACCGGTGTTATAAAATGTATAATTGAAACTGGTATACTAAATAGAGAAAAGTAGGGGACTTATGAGCGGAATTAGCTTAACCGCATCAATGCGGTCGAATTTGCTGAGCCTGCAGAATATCAGCGGGCAAGTTTCCTCTACTCAAAATAAATTAGCCACCGGCAATAAAGTAAATTCCGCCATAGATAACCCAAGTTCTTACTATACAGCCCTTTCATTAAACAATCGTGCAGATGATTTGAATGCTCTATTGGATTCCATGGGTCAGGCGGTGAGCACCATTAAGGCTGCCACCACGGCGTTGGAAAGCGCCACCGAGTTTTTGGAGCAGGCCAAAGCCGTTGCTAACCAAGCTCTCGAGACAGCCAAAGTGCCGGATAAAGCTTTCTTTGAAGAAAAAGAAGACGTGGCCGCCGTTGTCAGCACCTGGGATGAACTAAAAGCAGCCTTAGATAGCGGCAAACAAGGAAATATTGTAATCTATGGCAATATAGAAGCAAAAGATACCATAACCTTAAAAACAGGACAAAACTTGGTTGGTATAGGCTATTATGGTATTGATGAGCCGGATGTAGATAAATTTTCTCAATTGACTTTTGATTTAGAGGCTTCAGGAAAAACATCTGCCATAACCGTTTCAACAGACAATACTCTCATATCAGATATTTCCATCAAATCTAAAATGCAAAAAGCCACATTCAACCAAATAATTTTGGTATCTACGGCTAAGAATACCTCTCTTCATAACCTTGATATAATGATGGACAACAGCAAGCAGGAATCTTATGAAGATAATAGTTTTGCCCGCAGCATTGGCATTAATTGCGGTTCAGGAATGTCTGTTATTTTGAGTGGTACCATCAACATCTACGAAACGACTAGAACCGAAAACAAAAACATTGCATCTTATGCTCTATATTCTGTTACCGCTCTAAACGTTAAATGCACTTTGCAGGGAAACTTAAACATTCAAATGCAACAAAAACAAAGCCGCGGATTTAGCGGAACAACGTTGGAAGTCCAAGATGGTTCGAATTTAAATATAACCGGAGCAAACCGTGCATTGGAAAGTGTCGATTTAATTGCTTATGGAAATAGTCATATTAAATTAACAAGAGCTCAAATAGGTTTCTGTTACGGAACGGCGAATCTTTATGATAATGCCAAATTGGAAATAGAAAGCGCTAATACGTTCTATTCGACAATTTCTGAAGGAAGAGAGCTTCCTTTTGAACTCAATATCTATTCTGCCAATGTTTATGTTAACAGCCTATCATCATCTCTAACATTCACAAATCACTATCATAGGCTTCTAACAGTGAATGCGGTAGAGGGTTCCACTTTCGGAATAAATGGCAAATTGTACCAAGCGCAAACAGAGACGCGTGATAGCACCTTACACGGGAATGCCCTTTCAGCCGACTGGAAAGAACTGAGCGACAAAAATGCTGAAGAAATAAAGGAACCGGATTGGCTTAAAAATCAAAATAGCAATCGAAACTTTAGCTATAACTATAAAAATGAAACAAAAACAAACAGCAGCCAATATACAAAAATTATTTCTCAATATGATTCTCTTATCAAGGACGCATCTTACAAAGGGGTAAATCTGTTGCAAACAGATAAGTTAAGTGTGAAATTCAATGAAGAAAACACTGCGGCACTCGAGGTGCAAGGCAAGGACATGAGCACTCAAGCCCTGGGCTTTAAGACATTTGAGTGGCAGAGCCAAGGAGATATCAATAAGTCCATAGAGGAGCTGACATCTGCCATAAATACTATCCGCAATTATTCCTCAGAGCTAGGGAATAATTACAACATCATCACCACGCGCCAAGATTTCACCGAGAGCTTGATAAATGTTTTGACTGAAGGGGCGGATAAGTTGACACTTGCGGATATGAATGAGGAGAGTGCCAATATGTTGGCTCTCCAAACCCGCCAACAATTAGCCATTAACTCCCTCTCTCTGGCT
>CASERH010000023.1 GCA_949290295.1 uncultured Pseudomonadota bacterium
CTCTCACTTGCCAGCCAAGCAAGCCAAAGCATCCTTAAATTGTTCTAAGGCACTTGCGCCAGCGAAACGAACTTTGTGAGTTGAGCGGGTTACAGCGGAGTTATCGAGGTGCGCGTTCGCACTGCCTCTGGTCGCTTGACCAGCCTGGCGCTTGACTGATTAGAGGGGCGGAATATTTATTTGAGCAATGCTTCCCGGGCGGATTTTGGTGTTAGAATAGCGCATATTTCCGGTCTCAATCACAAAACGCTGTCTTCCGGTCATCTGTGCTGCCAAATCATAGAAATCACGAGCATTAAGCTCCTGGCGTTGAGGATTCATGATGTACAAAACACAACCCTGTGTTCTTTCTGCCACACCGCAACGAGCCCGTCCTTTGGGCACCTCTGGGTTAACAACCACTCCCTGCAAGCCGTCCCTGACAACTTTTGAATCGGTAAAGAACAGCTTGGTAGTGATAATCCCTAAAAAGAACAAGACTGCCCCAATCAGAATAAGAATTTTTTTAGTCAGATATGGTGGCAGATCAGCACCAGCCGCGGCGGCGTAAGCGGGATAATCATCCTGCCAATCTTCTTCTTGCAAAAATTGCGGATTATCATTTCTCACCGGCTCTGCCACAGGATTTGCCGGAAGTTGCTCATCATCCAAATATGCATCCAAATCAAAAGCATCATCTCCAACATCTGGCAAGGGTTTTTGTGGCTGTTGCGGAACTTGCTGAACAAAAGGATTGCTCATCGGCGGCCTTTGTGGCGATGACTGCTGTTGGCTTCCCATAGAGGAATTTCCCATCGGAGCCGACTGCGGCACTCGGTTAATGGGGCGCTTAACTTTCTTAAGCATAGGCCTTTGCGGCATGTTAGAATTATTTTCCATCAGCGCACCTCTTACAAATTATTCTGCAAGTGCTTGTTGGTCTTGAGTGTCTTGATGATTCTCGGCACCATAAACACTATGGTCTCGGATTTTGGCTTGTTTACACCAAATATTTCATTAGGTATACCGATAATCAAGAAGTTTTCACCTAACTTACTGCGAAGATCAAATTGGGTAATTTCGCCGTTGCGAGCCTCCAAAGTTATGTTGGCAAAAATCTTATCATTTTGTTCAAAAGAAGACTTAGCCAAGATAGAAAGATCCGTCTCCATAGAGGACCTGAGAGCGCATTTACCAATATCAAAACGAGAAAACCAAGTGTTGGGAACCACAAATTTTCCTTCTGCCACCGGCTCGATTCTGGCCTGGGTGCCCAAAAAGGCATTAAGGCTTGCGATATTGATATCATTAGATGTCGTCAAAATTCTGCCCAAGACCCCGCTTTTTGCACTCTTAACCGAGCCAAGGTCAAAAGCATGCAACATTTTCTGCCACTCAATATCCTTGTTATTATATGGGTAGAGAGTAAATACTCTGACATCATAAGCAATCAGGATAGGATTTTCCTCAAAATACCCAATCAGATTAATAATCTGATTTTTGAGCTCATAATCAGCATCAAACGTGATGGTGTAGTCATCAAAATCAGCCGTAAAGTTGGTGATGCCGGCACCGCGCAAAACATCAAGAATTGCGAGCAAAATCGGACGAGACTGCGGAACATACAAGCTGAAATTGGCCTTGCGGCTAATGCGCAAAGTCTTGTTGTTTGCATTATATGTATAATAGACCTCGGCGGCCTCGGTAATAACATTAATAACCTCGGTTAATTCTCCGCGTAGATTTTCAGCAGAGATACTGGTATAAGGAGCATCTTTGGCCACCAGCTTGATTCCTGCCTCTTTGGTGAGTTTGAGCAAAGCCTTTTCTGCGGGCATGGTTTCAAAAGAGAATCCGGTTACCTCAAAACGCGGCAACAAATCATTTTTCCCGTTACGCACTAAATTAAAAGCCTTGATATTATAAGGAATGGTTGAAATCATCTGCTGAGTATTCCAGTTAACAAAGCAGCGCAAAGGAACTTCCAAGTCAAGCTGATTAGCACCTTTGGGCGTACGAATAACCGGATACTGAGGTTTTTCAATCTGTGCAGTGTAAACGGGAGCCTTAAGAGCTTTTTGTTGCTCATCTTCGGTGCTTTCTCCCCACCAAGAGCCACAACCGCACAAAAGCAGTGTCAAACCAAAAAAGATAAAATTTCTAAAAGTGATATGCATAATTACTTCTGTCCGTTATTTGCAGGTCTGGTTGCAGATTGATTGGGAGGGGGTGTTTCTCCCTGAGGCCGTTGTTGATTGGTCCTTTGCGCTTGGGCGGGAGCTTGTTGGGGGCGCTGCGGCTGTTGCGGCTGGGGTTGGCTAGGTGTTTGTTTTTGGTTTTCTTTCAATAGTTTTTCTACCACCTCATCCATAGACATCCCGGCTCCCACGGTAGGATCGACAGATTTGTCAATGTCACCTAATGCCTCCTTCATTTTTTTGAGTTCGTCCTTATCTTGCTTTATCATATCGGGAGAGGCATTGTTTTGTAGCTCAGTTTTATATTCATTGAGGTTTTTTTTGAGTGCGTTAATCCCGCCGGCAATTTTTTTCTCAACATACGGATAAAGATCCGGATGCGCCACAATATAATCCCCGGTTTCGCTGATTTCTTCCAATACATCCAAAATATAACCATAGAAAGGATATTCTTCCATGGCAATATTCCCTTTTCTGACGCAACGAGCGGCGATTCTGGAAATTGTTCTGTCGTAATAGTCTTTTAACAAAACATAATTATCAACATACCAAAAATCACCTTGGCTGTCTTTTCCGCTGCTAAAAGATTTATTTTGTTCCATATTTCCAAACTCCTGACGTTACTTTTAATGTAGTTTAGCAAAGCCTCTTTGTAAATTGTTATTTTAATCTTTTAGAGAACTATTTTTATAGGGATCCTTAAGTCCATCTACAGATGCAGAATCAAGGATTCCCGGATGATACTTCAAAATAGGTAGAGGCTGAGCGTTTACAATGGGTTGAGGGGCAGAAACTTGTTCCTGGAAAAATAAGTTCCCGCTGTAAATCGGACAATTTTCAGCCAAAGGTCGCAAATCATTGTTGTGGAAAGTTGCACCTTCTGAAGAATCTTCAGGAACATATTCCCATTCCCAATCGACACCTTCTCCGCTATTATCTTCGGCTTGCGTAGCTGGCTCTTCTTCATATACCCATTCCCAGTCTTGGCCTTCGCCTTGGGATTCTGCTTTAACCTCAGGAGCGGGAGTAAATCCCCAATCATCGGCAGTATCGAGCTGTTCAGGCTCAGTATTTTCTACCTCAGTGGCGGAGATATCTTCAGAAGAGCTGTCAAACCCGTCAAGCCAAGAGTTGTTTTCCAAATTTTCATCAGAAGACAACGAAGCCTGCTCATTAGCAATGTTTTCATCTTCAGCGGTTGAAGGTTCAAACTTATCAGAATCATTCGTAGCCAAAATGCCTGATTCCAGCTCAGCTGCCGGCTCGCTTATTGGCTCTGATAGCGTTTCTGGCTCAAGTTGAGCCTCATCTTCGGAATTCTCAACTTCAGTAGCACCTGTTGCTTCAGACAACACAGGCATCTCGAGGCCTTCTTCTGGGAGCTGAGCAGTATCAACATCATCAGAAGTTAGAGAATACATATCATCGGTTAGAACCGTTGCTTTTTTCTGTTTCTTCTTTTTCTTTTTCTTCTTAGGCACCTCAGACAGAATTGGGACTTCCTCTTTTTCGTCAGCTGTGTCGTCTCCCGACATCAAAGGATGCTCCGAGGATGCGCCAGAGGCAAAAGAAACGTCAGGTTCGGCATTGCCCTCCGTGGCAGATAATTTTTCCGTATCTGAGGATGCTTTTTCAAGGATATGGTCATTACCAAAATCAAATCCGCGCAACGAGGGTTGTTCGCTTTCGGAAGCACTGTCATCAACATCGTCAAACAAGTCAACAGGTTTGGCTTGTGTTTGATCATTTTCCACGCTTGTAAAATCATAATTATTTTGAGGAATAGGTTTGGGGATATAAACAGAAGGATCCATTTGTTGGTTTAAGACAATAGGATTGGACTTAAGAGCCTCAATGATGTTTTTTGTAGAGGCCCTTTGGCTTTCCTTTAAGGCCAAGGAAATCGCTGCTGATAAATCTTTCGTTTGTTGGGCCGCGATTTTGTGGTAAGTTTTTGATTGAGATTCAACCAGCTTTTCCAAAACATCCTCCGGAAAATTAATTTGGATGTTAGTTTCCATCGGCTGAAGACGTTTTGTTTTTTGATTTTGCTGCGCGCCGCCGGATGATGCCAAGGTTTGTAGGTTCGAAAGTTGATCGGCAATTCTGTTAAGTACAGAAGAATAGTCTGCCGTGTTAATTTGAATATTATTTGCGTTATTATTCGCAGCAGAGGAGACAGAGTTATTAAGGTTGTTGTGCTTTATCATCAGCTGTACCAAATTTTGCTGAGATTCATTTATCAGCTTGGCAATTTCTAAGGTGTCGTTTTTTTGTCTCTCTTGAAAAGCGGCAATCATTTTGCCAACATTTTGCTCACTTTTTTCAATAGCCAAAGATATACTCTCGCCAACAGCAGTTGCAGTTCCTGAAATGTTATTAGAGTTTGCAGCATTACTGCTGGCATTTGCTGCCCAGGTCTCAATTTTTGCAATCCGTTCCAAAAGTTTTTGCTGGCTGTTAATCAAGATCTTAATGAGCTGTTTAGTCTCTTCGCTTACTTTAGGTGGCTGTTGAACTGTCGTATTTGCGGCGTCTGAAATTCGCGTTTGTGCTTGTAACATCATTTGAGAAATGTTTTTCATTTCTTCACGGTGTTCGGCATTTTCTTCTTGCAGAACCTTAATAATCTCAAGCTGCGTTTGCCCAAGTGTATTAATAATATTTTTTATTTCTGTTTCTTGAGATGCCGAGTTTTTTTGCATAGCTGAAGCTAAAACGGCAGCAAATTCTTGGGCAAAATTTTTATCCATGGAGAGTTTTGTCGTCCCGGATACCGTTGTTGAAGTCGTAGCTGCTGCAGGTGCAGAAGTAGGCTGAGCAACACCAAGCCCCTGCATTTTAGCAGATGCTTGTACCTGAGCTTCAGCCAAAGCTGTTGCTAAAATTTTTGCTTGTTTGACATCCTCATCGGCGATGTCCGTTGCTTGCGCTGCAGTTGATTTTTCAACACCTTCTTTTTCTGCCAATTCATCAACATAGTCCTGCAACATGGCGCCGCCGGGGAGTTGCCCAAACATTCCTCGAATTTGAGGGGGCAATTGTAAAAGCATTTTATTGAAAGCTTCTTTTTTTTCGGCACTAAAGATATGGATCTGGCGATAAATATTTAAGAAACGTTGAGCAACAACGACCGGGTCTTCCTCACCGTTTCGTTGAGCTTTGCGTCTTGCTTCTGATGTCCTATCCAAATCCATATCACGAATCTCAGGTTAAACTTCATCCATACTACCAAGTCTAATCTTGATCTCGTAAATTTCCGGTTAACAAAAAAAGAAAAAGCCTGCATTTTGCAGGCTTTAAAAAAGAATTCAAAAAGATGTTTAGAGGCTGATGAACACGACCTTGTGTACATGAGACAAGTCATCATTCCCCAACTCAATTTTTTCCTCAGGATTCCAGCGGATTCCATAAAGACGTCCATCATCATCTTCGCGAATAGAAATAATTTTAGCCTCATCTTCAGCCACAAAATAAACGGCAATATCGCCAACACTGACCACTTCCTGAGGATCAACAAAAAGGACAGAACGTGTCGGCAATAAAGATCCCAGACGGCGAGTGCACAAATTAACCGCGTAAGCATCTTTTTTGTTATATAAAGAAACGGGCCGCTGAACTTTTTTAAGTTCTTCATCAAAATCAATATTAATATTTCCGTCTTTTCCAGCTGTTCCAAAAACAGAAATCTTCATGCCGTCGGGAAAAGAATTGCCAAACGAGGCGATGGCACCACGCGGATTAGATAAAAGTTTATACTTGGCATCGTTGCGCTGAATAATTTCTTCAAGCATACCTTTTTCATCCAAGCTTTTAATCTCATCGCGCAGCTCTTCAGAAGACATCTTCAAAGCTTTGGCAATATTTTTAAATTCCTTATCGGAAACTTCACGTTGTCCCATCTCAATTCGGTGGTAGACAGACAAAGTCATATCAGCGCTTTCGGCAACTTCGATTAGTGTGAGATTTTTTTCATTACGGATTTGTCTTAATCCGGCGCCAAGAGTTTTCAGTCCGGATTTTTCATTGATTTTATTGCGACGCTCTTGCTCTCTGCGCCATGCTTGAACAATCTCTTGTTGAGAATTTTGCTCATTAACAAACAGTTCCTGCAGGGGGCAATCTAAAAACTCAGCCACACGAACAAGCTGCTCTTGGTCTACTCTGCGGTAACCTTTTTCAATCTTAGATATTGCAGACAAGCTAACACCGAGATGGTCTGCCAGTTCCTGCATTGAACGCCCGCGCAACCGGCGGTACATTCTGATTTGGTTGGGGAAAATGATTTCTTCCATTTCAGATTACCTCACAAAAAACATAACAATCACTCTGAAAACATATTACTCAATGAGAAATATTAATCAAGAAATTTAGTACAAAAAAAGACAATTTGTGCACAATTTGGCATAAATAAAAGCCGAACAGTACTTTCTGTTCGGCTTTAGATTGGGGCAAAAATTTTACGCGTGATAAACTTCAAATTCATAAAGATTCGCCTGAGCAGAGGTATTAGAGGTTGAGAATATTCTATAATGAGCATCTTTAACCTCTTCAGCAGAGAACATACTTTCCTGCATGGCTTTGTTGACTCTGTTTTTGCCCTGATGATTAAACCAGTCGTCATAGTAAGCGCCGAGACGATAATAATCCTTCTTACTGCGTTCATCGACCTCACCATTGACGGTACCGTCTTTTGTTTTAAATGTCTGTTTTTTATTGATGATACCATCAGATTGAAGCGTTGTTCCTCTACCTTTGGCGTCGACATGAGTAAAAGTCGTCATCATTCGTTTACGCCCTTTTTTACCAGGTTCCCCGATTTTAAAGCGTACTTCAGATTTCGATCCGTCAGCATGTGTCTCAATATATCCGACAAACTTTCCATCTTCATATATAGCTTCTTGAGAAACATAATCATGGTCACGGAAATTATGTTTACCATTTGGCATACGCTGAGCCATAGCTTCTTTGGCCAAAGCAATATTGATACGATCAGCATCGGCGAATCCTTGTTGTATCATTAAGTTTTCAAAATCATTTTCATTAAGGGAGCCATCTTTTTTATAGAGTTCAGAAGCAAAGCTGCTGTTAAGTTTTACTTTGTCTTCATACCATACTTTCCCATTTTTTTCATGTCTGACGGTTCTGATTGTAAAATGAGAGTTTTGCGTCTTACTCTTAACAACTTGGCCATTTTTTAGTTTTTCTTTGCGGACAGTTTTAGTGCCGTCGGCATTTTCCACCAGAGTTAATTTTTTCTTTCCGCCCTTAGACTCTAAGACATATTGTCTGGTTTTTTCATCATAGTATCCATTTTTCTTAATTCTTGAGGCTCTGCGGTTCATTGCGGCTCGCCGAGCATAATGAACCGGAGCAATTGCAACAGCTTTGATACCGTGTCCGATATGTTCGCCAATAGGATCCGCGACAGATTTTTTAATTTTGAGAGCGGCAGATTTTGAAAAAGATCCTGCCATTGTGCCAATAGAGCTGCCGATACTGGTGCTGCTGATGGAACCGGCAAATTCACCGGCAAAACTTTTGGCAGATCCCAGAACCGACCAAGCCAAAATCATAACAAAACACAACTCCAGAAATGCGGTAGAGAACCACGGAAGTTTAACCAATATGTCTGAGAGTACGGCTTTCTGTCCGCTTTCAAACATGGCATCAAAATCGCCGATAGAGTTTGTGATGATGGATTGATAGGCAACCACTATCATCAAAGCAATGAGCGACACAAAGACAAATTGAAACATGGAGTTAAGAAACGTTTCCCAAATTTTTTTAGTATATCCTCTGGTAACTTTAAAGGCATAAGCTCCGATTCCAAATGGCAACAGCGCCGCAGCCACAGCCATTTCAAAGATAGCATCCACCATCATAAACGGCACGGCCAAAAGCAAGAACATAGCTCCGATCCACAGCCCAATTCCCACAAACATATAATTCAAATGAGGAACAATGATAAACCTTTCTTTCCAAGACTGGCAGAGGCTGGCACTGCCCAAAGCCTTTACCTTTGCCACTCTATTTTGGATTAGTGTCATGGTACAAATAATACTGTCTCCCATAGATTTAGGCAGAGCACCTTCACCTTTTTTGTCGTCACTGATACCGGTAGTAGAAGAACAACCTTTAAGGACGCTATCAGGTACTTTTTGCTCATCTTTCAAGGCTTTTATGGAGACATTTCCTTTTGCCACGGCATTAGGTTGAATAATTTCTTGTGCGAGTTTTTGTCCCGTTGTATAAATCGGCTCAAGTGCGTAGTTAAAGAAGTCCATGGCTCCGTTTTGCAAAATAATTACCACGAGCATCACAATAAAACTCTGAGTAATAAGGGATGAGAGCAGATCTTTAAGATCCCTCACTTCGACAGTTGCAACAAAAGCCAAGACCTGGAAGGCAATCCAAATACCAAAGGCGATGATGACTACTTTTATAATTGAGCCGGAAAAAGTATTGATAGCATGTTGCGCAATAGAGCTGGCAGTATTAAAAACGACAGCAAACAGAGGGCAAAAAGAGCAAGTTTGCATTTCTTTGTAAAAACATCTAGGATCGCAATTGCCGGTACAAAGACTAAAAGCAGAAGCAGCTTGCCTGTCTGCAATTTGTTGATTAGTTTTTAGTAATTCCTGATTTAATGCATTTTTTTGAGCAGCAGAGGTATCAGAAGATTTTATTGTGGAGATTAATTGTTCACGCTTATTTTCTAAATCAGAAATATCCTGATCTTTTTTTAACAAAAGAGAATTAAGTTCTTGGGCTTCCTCCGCATCCAGTACATTTTTAGTTTGTAATTCCTTAATACGTGTAGCCTCGTATAAGTCTTCTTTAGTGTAGTAACGCTCAAGAAGGTCATTAAGTTCTTTGCCAGAAGAAACATTCAATTTTCCCTTCAATTGTCGCAGCTCTGCCATAGTTTCAGGCCAGGGATCGTTCTCTAAAAGTTGCTTAAATCTTTGAATATTTTTTTTATCGTAAGAAGTTATTAATTCTTTAGTACGAGCATTTTGCTTATCTTCAGGAATAGATTTTGCAGTTTGTATCAAATTTGTTAACTCATTTTCTTCTTGAGGAGTGCGAGTTTTGTCCATCAATTCCAAAGCTCGATTTATATACTGATTTGTATTGTCTTCTAACTTCTGGGTATAACCATTGTGAGAATATAGCAAAAGGAACAAAAGCAGGCAGGCACAGCAGATTTTTTTGCAAGAAACAAGCATATTCATCATTTTTCGCCTCCCTCTTGTTTGGGGTTATCGGACTTTTCTCCATTTTCATCTTTTTTATTGCGGGTTGCAAATTCATTATAAGATTTATCCAAAGCATTACCGGCGTCTTTGGCTTTTTTTCCGGCATTTTGGACCGCGGCTCCGGCTTTTTTCAAACCAACAGCAGACATAGCTTTGCCAATTCCGGTTGTCATGTTGCCAACACCCCTGGCCGCCATACCGCCAACAGTCTTAGCATCACCTTTGCCCTTACCGGCCAGGCTTCTAACTCCGCCGGCGACTCCGCCGACAGTTTTTCCAACGGCATTTTTAGCCAGCCTTCCACCTTGATAGAGGGCCGCATCTCTGGCCCAGCCGACAGGTTTCATTGCCTGGTCTTTTACCCATTTAGAAGCGGCGGTAGCCCAATGGTGCATAGGTTGCTGGTCACCAAAAGCCTTATCGGGGAAAAATTTATTAACCAAATCCGGTACGGTTGCTTGCACCAACTTGAATGAGTAGAGAAAAGCAAACAAAATCAAAACAAAAGTTGTGCTGAAAATTGCCAGTTTAGAAGATGCATAGGCCATATCGGCATCTTGCTGAGCCTCGGTTAGTTTTGTCGCCCCCACATCAGCCATGGTTGCACGATCATAAACTTCATAAAGTTTGGCCAATCCTTTAGGTGCGTTGGGGTCTGTTTCTACGGCGGCATCTCCGTCGTCATAGCTATAAACAGCATTGGTTAATTGTACGGTAAAGGTTGTTGTCATTGCCAGAAAGGCAAAGATAGCCGCTGATTTTGCAATAATGCTGACACAAACAGAGAATTTGTCCTTGGTAATATCAAAAGGCCACAATCCCACCACAATAGGCAGTGCCACAACAGCAAATCCTATTTTGAAAGATATATCCAAAAGATAATAAGCTACGGCGAGAGTGAGGAGCATGCCGGTGCACCAGATAAATGCCCCCTCAAACCACATCCAGAAGTTTGTGAAGGTGTAGCCAAACGGATGCCAAGCTCCGCCATTTTCCAAAGTAGCATAACACATGATGGCGTCACCCAACACCATATTTTCAGAGGTAATATCACCGATAGCCTTAGTTGCCCCCAAAATAGAGTTCATAACGGATTTAGGCATAATATCCGTAGGGCCGGTATAGTTAATGGCGGGGATAGAGAGAACCAAAGAGCTGTAATTTGTTCCCGAGCCGGAAGAATCTGCCTCACTTCCATAGACATAATCACCACTTAAAGGAATGGGAGTGATATTGGGGCTAACTTGTCCACGATTTTGTTTACCTCCATAAGGATTGTCACATTCGTTTCTGGTTCCGACATAGTCAACGGCGTTAACCTCACCATCGGCGATTCCGACCGGATCAACCGGCCTGTTTTCAGGGGTGCGTATTTCAAAGTGAAGGTGAGGGCCGCCAGAACGTCCGGTATCTCCGGTGTAGGCAATAATGTTTCCTTTTCGTACGGGGTCGCCAGATTTTACGACAATAGAACTCAAGTGGGCATAAACGGTTTGCCAATTTCCTGGATGTTGAATGTATAGTCTCATACCATATCCCTGGTTTCTATTGTTGGGGTTTTCCCATCCGGCGCGTCCGATAGTTCCGTCAAAAGCGGCAACAACAGGTGTTCCTACTCGTGCGGAAATATCAAGACCTGCGTGCATTTTACATCCGCTATATTCTCTTCGTCCAAACTCACTGGAGATAGCGCCCGTTGTCGGATAAATAACAAACTGAGGCACACCTGAAATGCTGACTTTTCTGGCGGCATTATTAATCGCATCAAGATTTTTTTGCCGTTCTTCCTCGTCCATAGATGCCAATTGTAACTTAGCCATATCCAAAGACTGAGCAGCTCTTTCTTTATTGGCTAGCTCAACGTTGGCGGCATGCTGTTCTTTTAATTTTTTTTGTTCTTCCTCGGAAAGGCCGCCGATATCAACCTGTGTTTCCCAGCTATAATCTTCCAAATAAGGCTCAAATTTTTTATCCCAATAGGCTTCAGCAATCTTTGCCCCCACACCCATAATTGGGGTAATAAAATAGGTGCTGACCATCCTAAGTCCCAACACAATAAAAGTATAGGCAAGAGCGACTTTGAAACCAAATTTGATGAGTTCGTTTAAGATATTTCCTGGCTCCAGTTGTGTAAGGGACGAAACGTTTCGCAAGCCCCAAAAAGCAAGCCACAAAGCTGTTCCGATTCCAAGTAAAATAAGCCCGGCTTTTTGGGACAGACTATATGCTTTTGAGGCGGCAGTCATAAAGGCGGAAGACAGCCTCTCAACAATCAAACAAGACCAACACCCGGCTTGATATTTGGCTTTGATTAAATCAATCGTCGGGCAAGAATCAAATCCCTCGGAGACAAATTCGTTAGCACTTTCAATACGTGCAATTTTATCTTCATTGCCGGTTAGCGCCGTAGCCTCTTTAGCCCGCTGAGCGCCAATATTATAAAGTCCTTCTTGAGCATATTTAAAAATTTTCCGATTTTGCTCATAAGTGATATAACCATCTCTGCTCAATCGGTTCAATCTGCGTCGAATTCTTTGCAACATATCTGTCGCTTTGGAATCCGTGAGCCAGGTTTCTCCGAAATTATTAAATCCAGCCTGCCCGGTAAAAGAGGCCAATTTTTCCAAGGGGGTTAAAACATCTTCTTTATCTTTTACTTTTTCAAGGATGGCTCGAATTTCTGAATCAATTTCCACTGCTTTTTTATCGGCATAGTACTCATCAGCTATTTCACGTTTGCGGACAACGCCAACTTCCTGAGTGGGCAAAGAAGAACACGTGCCAGTAACAGACACGCTGGAAGAACCCCCTGTTCCATAAGTAGAAACCATTGTAGAAAGGTGACAATACTGACCAACTAGGCAAGTTTTATTTCCACATTTACACGGGGCTGTTGCTTTTTGTCCCTCAGCGCAAACTTGAGCTTGAGCCACATTAATTTCTCCTAGGCAAAGCAACATTATTGCCAGAGGCAAAGCTAATAAGAAATTTCTTATGTCAGCACGAGTAACCATCATTTTTTCCCCTGTGGTCTGCCAGCAAAACGGTTCATGGCTTGTTTCAATGCGCCGGCTCTGTTCAATGCTCGTCCCAGAGCTGTGCGTTCATTAAAGGCAACTTTCTTGGCCACCCAGCCAAAGCCACCGGTGATAATACCCAACACAGCTTGTCCGACCGCCTTAAGATTTTGCTGGAATTTAGCATCAATATGGGCTCCGATAATGGATGATGTGAGTTGTTGGGAAACCGCCATGCTTCCAAAGACCAAGAATCCAAGCATAAGCAAGCACAATGTGGCCAAACTGATTTGCTGAAAATGCGTCTTAGGATCAGCTGGGTTAAATATACCTTGGGTTTCTGGGTCAACCAATAAAGACATCATAGCTAACAATACGGTTGCGATAATAATTGAGAAAGCCATCATAAACGCGGCAGAATGCATAATATTGGAGAAGCCGATGCCTGTCCATTTTTTTGTCGGTCCAAAAGCATAAGCCATAATAAATATAGGCAGCATCAAGATCATCATTCCAAAACGGAAGATACTGTCAACCAAATAGAACACGAAACCAAAACCGACGACATAGAAGATTGCCCATACCAACAATCCCGTAAGCCAAGGCAAAAGGCCATCCATAGACATGGCAACCATGGCCATCTGGCGTCCCAGACGCAATCTATCAACCAATGTGCAAATCATGCAGTTCATTGTACTTTGGAAGGCTGGAGGAAACCCCCCGTCCAAAGAGGCATTAGTATCACCCTGGACGGAACAACTGATATTTGGAACACGGAATTCAATTTCTTGTCCAAAAACCTTAACAGAGCGAATTTCATCTTGTGCCAAATTCAATATCTGGCTGCCAAATTCCAAAAAGGCACCATAAATAGGCAATAAGAGATAATTGATAACATACAGTAAAGTTCCGGAAGAATAAGCAAGATAGGCACAAAATAGGCAAACAAAAGCTTTCTTAACAATTTCATTCCAAACTTCCGCCGGGCTTGATTCCGTAACCGAGCTGACAAATTTTAAAAGCCTTAAAGCAACCCAGATGGCAAAAGCCAACATCATGATGCTAAGAGAACCTGCAGACAACTTATCATATTGTGTCATAATGGTTTCACCGATAACCCCATAGAGAATATTCAACACATGTCCCTGCCAACAGTCGAGAGCCTGTGCGGGGTCGCCTCTCTCAGCAGCCTCTCTGGGGTCAGCATTGGTTTTGTCGCTGCCGGTTTCAAAAGCCCCTTCTACTTCGTTAGAACAGCCGGATAGCAATACCGTTGCCGCCAACAAAACCATCAGCAGTTTCAGAAAGTTCTTTATGTCAAAAGTCTTAGTCATCTTTTCTTTCCTCAGAGCTGTTCTTTACTTCCTGTTTTTTCAAATACTTGGCGCGGTTATGTCCAGATCCTCCTCTAGATTCGGTGTTGCGTACCTGAGGACTTTTTTGTGGCGTTCTTTCCGGACGACGGGGACGAGTTATTGTTTGTCCTCTATTTTGAACTTTTTGAGGCTGTGTACTTCTGTTAGTCTGTTTTTTGTAAGCCTGTGCGTTCTGAGCTTGAGATTGAGGCTTTCTCTCAGTTTCAGAAGGCCTGGTGTTTTCGGAGCTATCGGCGTTTTCCTCTGCCTCAGGATACTCGGCATCCTCAGCCGATGCCGCCTCTGCCGTATCATTTTCAAATTCATCAGCATCACCCGCATTGGATGGATGAGAAACGGGGCGAGGTTGACTTGCGGGCGTTTTCGGTTGTTGATTTTCGTTTAAGACCGGAGTGCCTTGCGTGCGTGGAGTTTGTTCATTTAGTTTTGGGCTTTGTGCAGTCTGCGTTTGCTCGTTAAGAGTTGCTGCCGCGCGCCCGCTACCAAAATCGCTGCCATTAGAAACCGGAGCAGGATTTCCCCCGGTTGTCTGCGGATTAGCTGTTCCCCCCGCAGAAGCAGGCTTTTTATTCTTTCCGCGGATTCTGCGCCAAACAGCCTTCATGCCCCTTGGAGTTAGACCAATGAACCATTTAGCCCCGCGTTCAATTCTGTCGCCGGCAGCTTCTCTAATGTTTTCTGTAGCTCTGGCCGCAGCAGATTTTGCAAAAGAAGCTCCCATTGTGGCAATACCCGGAGCAATCGGTTTGCCAATGCCTCCGCTGGCAAACTTATCAGCCAGAGGACTAGCCTGCCCGGTAAACTTAAATCCAAAGATACAACAAAACAGCAGAATCAAGAAACCCATGGCAGAAATATCAGTCAATTCTCTTAATTTTGTTGAATCCAAGCTGTTAAGCGTCTGAGCAATTTCAAACAAAGCTCCCATACGAGGTGTCTGCTCAAAGGCCTCTTTACATTTTGCCTGATTCTTATCAAAATAATCTTGTTGTTCACAAAGGCTTAAAAGTTCATTTTGTTGTTCATCTGAGGTCTGTTTAAGAGCCTCATCAATCAAAAACACATTAGCGCTGACAACCAATCCAACAAACAAGAAAAGGAAAGCACTGTTTAGGAGCATCTGCACTCCGGTAGAAGTGTATTTAGACGTAGCTTTAAATGGCCAAGAAGCGATAAGGAAAGGCGCCAAAGCCCCAACCACTCCGAATTGGACAATAGCATCAATTAGGTAAAAGACAAAGGCAAGAGAAAGCAGGAACCCAAAAATAGCCAAAACGGCCCCCTGAACAAACATCTGGAATCCGACACCAAACTCTTCCATTGCTCCATTTTTTCCAGACCCAAAGCTGGCTTCTTTCATTAGCATTAAATTGGTTCCGGTACAAATCAAAGATGTTCCAACGGCTTGCATAAAGGCGATATGCCTTTGGATGGCCACCACAAATTGCTCCAGTTTATCATAAGTATCAAGCCGGAAATGGCGGCCTCCGGTAACGGCTTTAGCTTGACGGATATATCTTCCGTTGTCATAATCAAGCCCCTGAAAAACCTCTCGAGTTGTTACCATATTCTGTCCAAAAACCAAGCCTGTCTCCAAGATTGGACGTATGGCATACTCAAAAATCTGCTGAGAATTTTGTAAGAGGATAAAAGCAATAATGACCTTATAGCTTTGTTTAATCAGACTGCCCAAGAACTTAGGCGCATCTTGTTTTGTAAGGGAGCTGACTTGGGTCAAAACTTGCAGGGCCACCCAAATAGCAAAACCGATTGCCAGCAGAGTGGCAAAAGCTCCTGCCATTTTGGCAAATGCAACATCGGTAATTTTAGCGCTCCCGTCATAGATGACGCCCACCAGAGGGCAGAAGAAGCATCTGCGATAATTATAAAGCTTAACCGGAAGAACCTCACAGCCGGAAGTGGCCTTGTTAGACTCGTTGGCATAAGCAACACTGGCTTCATCTCCTTGAAAAGTCATACAATATCTTTTACCATCAGAAGAATTGTTCCAACAAGTTCTTTTGGTCGAGTACTCAAATGCATCCATAGCGGTTGCAACCACATTTTGGCTAACTGTTCCGTCACATCCATCGGGAGCATCTTGATATCTCGCAGTAGAAAAGGTTGAAAAGAACCACTCGTTATACTTACTGGGGTCCTCATTTTTTCCTACGCACCGACAAACGATTTTTTTTACATTTGTTGAGCTAAACTGAGAAGTTTGAGAGGCAAAATTATCTTGGAGCGAGGCCCTAATACATTTTTGAGTGGCACGATTACAAAATTCATTTTGGCAAGGAATATATTCTTTCAAAAAATTTTGGACTGCCTCATCTTGATTTTTAGACAGTTCCATTAAAGCGACATAACCTTCATTTTCTTTGGCAAATTCAAAAGGGCTCTGAGCTTTTATAGCTTCTGAAGTCGAGTTGTTAAAATTCTGAGCAATAGCAGAAGCGGCCGACATTTCAATAATTGTAAATGTCGTCAAAATTAAAAGCGCCATCTGTTTTTTCAAGCTCATGGTTCTATTCCCGCATTTAGCAAAGAAAAACAACAATAAAAACAGAATCGAAAACCGATAAAGATTCCCCATCTGTTTATTCTATCATAACATATAAATTACTTATAAATTGTTACAGTTTTTTGATTTTTTGTAATTTTTATTTTTGTGTTTTTTGACAAAAAGCTTGCAGCTTTCGGCTAAAGGTGGTATCAAAGAAGCATCACAACAAATTATTATATCACCAAAAACTTCAAAATTTATGAAAAAATTATTTTTTTTAACCGTCTACGTGATGGTATGTGGGCTATTCTTTAGCTCATGCGGCTCATATCAAGATGTCGGCCAATGCGGCGGTGCAAATATCATCGCCAAGCAGACAAAAGGTGGGAAGGTTTATGGCCTTCGTTGGCAACAAGAAGTAGCTCTTCCGCCGAGCTTTTTGTTTTTTGGAGAAGGAATAGGCTCTGGGACAGTCTTTTTCTCCAACGACAAAAAGGTATGCTACTTGTTTGAAAACACGGGAGCAGAGGTCTTAAGCGGTCGCAAAAGCATTAAAAAGAAGTTGGACTTCGAGCCAGTCCCGATTATTGTCAAAAGCGGTCCTTTCCCTCATCAGGTTCTGGGCAGTGCTGCTCAATACTACGGCAACATGTTCAACTTTGGAAAATATTATAGGTTTGAAATCGCTGATGGAACATGGTACGCCCTGTTCTCAAACGCAATGTTTCAGATATATGGACCATTCAAACAATTTTTTCCTGGGTGTTCGGGCTATATGTACCAAGATGTCAAGACAGGCAAGTGGGGAGCAGTAGCTACTCAGCGTGTCAGGTCCGGCAATCAAGGCTTGTATCGGATTACCATCGATGAACAAGATTTGTTCGAGCCTCAATACGACGAGGTAATAGAAGTTGTCCGTTCAGCCGGTGAGCATGTTTGGTTTGCTAAAAAGGGCGATGTGTGGTCATCTATCAGCATCTCTGTCGGAGAAGATGCGAACACAACAGCAATCAAAGACGTTGCTGTTGATCAGCACCTTCTTAACAAAGTTCTGAAAATGCGTCTCAGAACAGAAGCACAGGGAAGGCGGGATGGTTTGAGCACAAAGTTGGTTCCCAACCAACGGGTAGGCACCGTTGAGGCCTCGATAGCCTTTTTGTAAAATTGTAGAAACACCACCCCTTCACGAAGTGGTGTTTCTGTATTTTAAAGATAACTTCAGATAAAAAGACTTGCAAATTCTGATCATAAGTAGTATCAAAAGATCATCACAACAAATTATTGTATCACCAAAAACTTCAAAACTTATGAAAAGATTATTTTTTTTGACCGTCTATGCGATGGTATGTGCGCTATTGTTCAGCTCCTGCGGTGCCCCAATCAAAGACGTTGGCAACGTGGTAAAGCACTCCGGCATCTATGTCATTAGCCAAGAACAAGAAGATGGCACGACACTCTACGGTGCCAAATATCAGGGCAAAGTATCTATCCCGCCGTTTTTTGACCGCTTTGAGGCGGCCATGGAGATTGGCCTGGTCTACGCTTACAAAGGCACAAAATGCGCGCTGTTTCATATTGATGGAACAGAGGTCTTGAGCGGCCGCATTTGCGGAGAGAAAGAGATTGGTTTCGAGCCTTTGTGGATTGATAAATCCCAAGAGCCACGCCAAAGCCTTGAATCCGCCAACATATATTGCGGGCAGATTTTCTGCTGTGGAGAATATTATAAATTTGCTCTGGAAAACGGAAAGTTTGGCATTTTGTTCTTGCCCATGTCTAACTTGCTGCCCCTTGGACCTTATGATGACTTTTTGCCGGGATTCTTTGGATACATGTTCAAGGACAATGGTGACTGGGGAGCTACTTTCCTGCGCATCAGAGAAAAGACATATGATCGCTTAGACATGACCATAGAACCAACGTCTTTGGCTAACGGAGAGCGATTTGATGAAATCATTGAAGTTGTCAAGAAAAAAACAAATTCCGTTTGGTTCGCCCGCAAGGGAAATAGCTGGCGCTCTTTTGATGTTGAGCTCGAATATGGCAAGTTAAAACACATCAAAGAAGTATCGGTGGATTCGAAGCTGTTGGCAAAAGTTTTGAAAATGCCGGTAAGGAAACAAGCCAGAATACTAACAGACTTTGACCTTGCTTCAAATCAAAGAGTCGGAATTAAAGACGGCGACGGAGGCGTATCTGTTGCTTTCTTTATCTAGCGACGAGAGCTCAAAAAAGACCACCCAGCAAACGGGTGGTCTTTTGTTAGGGCTTCATTTCCCTTTTCGCAGTGGATTTCCCAGTACTAAAAAAGCGGCAATCAACGCGATTCCAATAGCTCCCAGTCCAACCAGGCGAGCACTGCCGGTTGCCAACCAGTCAAAGATGCCCAGATAAATGGCAGCAGCCAGAAGCAATAAAACAAAGAAAGAAATAAGCCAAGCTTTAAGCATGAAATCTCCAATTTATCAGAATTTGCCCGTTAGTAAGAACTTCGTTACAGCCTCCACGACAGCGGGAGTATTAAAAATATTCCACTTACAAGAGGAAATTTCAACAATATCAGTTGCTTTTTCAAACTGGCGTTCAGCCTCCAGATTCGGTTGAGGGGTTGATGTTCCTGTTAATTTTTCGGCCAATTTAATCCAAGGAGATTCGCATAAAACGATTCCCTTCTCGATTCCCTTAGGCAGGGGAGGGATTTTTTCAATGTAGGAGGGATCCATTTCAGCCGCCATCGGTCCCAGAATAAAGCCAAAAAGTTTTGACTTGCTTAGTTTTTTCAAAAGACGACTTCCATGATTTTGTGGCCCCACTTCAACGATTCTTCCCATTTTTAATTTTTGCCGCCAAGGTGTATCAAGCATAAACAGGCGTTTCAGGATAATGCTTCCGACGCCATGGGTAACAAAAGAAACCTGTTCAACATCTTCCAGATGGTTCAAGAAGAAATCCAATTGACGAACATGTCCGTCAATTTCCTTTTGGGTTGATGGATAATTGACTGCGGCAGCCATAAATCCGTCTTTTAGAGCAGCACGCCAGAGAGGCTTAAAGATGTTTTTGGATTCGCCAAGTCCCGGAAGCATGATAATCATATGCCCTTTTTGCCGAGGAAGTTCAAAGGCTTCAATAAACTTAATAAAAGCTTGTCGGCACTCTTCAAAAGAACCCTCAAAGCGGCTAATATCCCAATTGTCGAGCAAGCGACATTTTTTTGTGACACAATTCCGCTGGATTCTCCATTTTTGGTAGAAGAAAACATCTTCCCAAAAATGTCCGCCGCCAAAAGTATAAAAACCCTCCAACATGGAGTTTCTCCTCACTTATATATATATTATAGCTTGCCTACACCGTTTGTGTTAGGAATCGCAGTTACAGTTACACGTGCGCTGTCACCGTTATCCATTTCAATAAGGATTTGCAATGCGCGATTGTTGCGAATATAGGTCATGTGGCTGATTTTGGCGCGCACGGTAGCCACCTCAATCCAGTTGAGCTTAGGCATTTCAGAAACATAAAAGTCAAAGACGCTGCTGGGATTATAAGGAGTCGTATAAACGAGGCTGCCGATCCAGTTCTCTCCGCTGCCCAAAGCTTTTGTTTCGTCCAGATCAACAATAGCGTCAGTCGGGAAGGGGACATCTGGAAAAGAGGCAAAGGCCGGAGGAATCGCACCGCCGTCCAGCCCCATCAGACTCGGACGCTCACTGGCACAAGCCGAAAGGATTAAAACCAAAGATAAAACTAATATATTGTTTTTTAACATTTTTGCTACCTTGTAAGAAAACATAATTTAAGATATTGTAACCATTGTGCCTCATAAAAGTTAAAAAAAAGAAAACGAGCAGAGTAATCCTCAATGCAGATATCCTGCATAAAAAATCATTAAAATTCAGATGATTGATAAAAATCGAAAAAAAATTGATTTTTTTTTGTTTTTTTGTGTTGACAAGAGGAGAATAAAATCTTATAAACCGTCTCACCGGCTCGGAAGGGACGGTGGTTATAGAAGAGTGTTAATAAGGAAGAGGATACGCAGGCGGTATATGTTTAGATATATATACAAGTCTGAGTATAGTAAAGGAACCATAGAGATT
>CASERH010000024.1 GCA_949290295.1 uncultured Pseudomonadota bacterium
GAGTGCCGCAGTGTTTTCTTCATTGAATTTCACACTTAACTTATCTGTTTGCAGCAAATTTATGCCTTTATACCCTGCGTCTTTTATCAATGCGTCATATTGATTCAAAATTTCTTGATATTGAGCAAAGGAAGATTGATCTTGTGCCGTACCAATATCGGCGTTATCTAAAAGCACATTTGCTCTGTTCGCCTGATTGGCGGCTGTTCCATAAACTATAGCTTCTATTTCGGACTTAAAAGTGTCTGTTTTTTCTGATTCTAAAGTATTATATGAACTTAATTCAGTTATGTCGTTTATATTGGTTAAATCATCGGTAATAATATACTGAGACATCACTCCCCTACCCGTATAATATCCATACCACAATTCAGAACTTGAGGAGAAGTTGACATTTAGCCAGGTATTATTTGAATTGGCGGCTATTTTAACTTTGGCAGAGCCGTTGATGTTAACTTCTTCAAAAATTTCGGTATCCCTTTCTCTTGTGACAATGTTAACTTCACCATTAATATCGGTACAAAAAAGCACGCACGAAAATAACTCTGTATTAACTCCAGAAAATACCGTATTTATCTGCCCATTAATTACACTTCTAGTACCGTTGCCAACATTACCACTAACAGCACAACTATCGTCTCCAGAAACATTTAAATTTGCTGTTCCATTTATTACCGTTCCATATAAACCGGTTACTCCACCCCCTGTTGCCGAAATATAAACCGTTCCATCCAGAGTTCCACCAGTTACTGCAATTCCTTCATTATATTGGTATTGACTTTCTTTTGTTTGTTCATAATCAATTCTGATGTTTTGCAAAACGGCATCATCGGCTAAAGTCAGGGCCGAAAATCCAGATTGATCGGAGGAAAAGCTTAATGAAACATTAGTAGATACTCCTGATAAAATTTTCCCCGCACCAACAACAATACTTTCATTCTTATTAAAAACCATAGATTTGGTAATCATTATCTTGTCAATACTGTCGTCCTGCAGTGCAGCCAAAAGCTCCGCTTTGGTTGAAACCCCAACAAAATCTCCATAATCTTCTTCTGGAGTATCTTCTTGAGGGGAAGACATTGTTTCTAAGGCCTGGTTAGCCACTGCTTTGGCTTGCTCCAAAAACTCGGTGGCACTCTCCAAAGCCGTGGTGGCCGCTTTTATCGTGCTCACCGCCTGACCCATGCTATCTAGCAGTGCATTTAAATCATCCGCTCGGTTATTTAAGGATAGAGCCGTATAATATGAGCCCGGATTGTCTATCGCTGAATTGACCTTGTTGCCTGTGGCTAACTTATTTTGAGTAGAGGAAACCTGCCCGCTGATTGTCTGCAGGCTCAATAAATTTGACCGCATTGATGCGGTTAAGCTGATTCCGCTCATTTAATTCCCCTAAAGCTCGTATAACGACGCTTCTTAAAGCTGTCATTCTCCGAGCTTTTACCAGCTCTGTTTAGGTTTCGATTACTGCTTTTGATTATATATTTTTAAATAAGCTATTTCCACAATAACACGTCACTTTTCCACAAAAACAAGTTCTGTATTTTAGATTATAATCTTTTTTGCATAAAAATAAGGCCCCTCCGATAAGGGACCTCATCTTGGGCATTTACTCTTTTGGCTCTATTTCCAAAAAGAAAAACTCATACAACCTGGCCAAGACAATATTGTAGTAAACCACCAAAACAGAAATAGGAATAAGAGCCGCACATACACCGCCACCAACAAATAAGATACCTTTATATACAAAACTCAGACTCAAATCGATAACAATGGCCAGCAACAAAAATTCCCAATAATTCCCCTTGGTTTTGCTCCAGGTAAAACGAAGCGATCCGCTACGTCCGATGAGTGTGGCAATCCATGCCAGCATCGGTCGATAAAAAATCAACGGCGAAAATAAAACAATAACCACATTGACAATTGTGTTCAAATCGCCACTTCCGCCTTGTGAGTTCATCTGCAAAAAATGGGAATAATGTGCAACAAACTGAGGCGGCAAATGTGGAATAAATATAATGGCAAACGGCAACAACAAAAAGATTGAAACCACCACCACGGTCAGCACCAAAATTTTGGTTGACGGCACCAAAGAAGATACAAGCGGCCCCAGTTGCAGATAAGGTTTGCGGTTAAAATAATAGCGAAAAAAACCGCTCCACAAAACATACATCACCGCCGCCACCAACCACAGCCACACGCTTTTCCATGTATAAAAAACAGCGGCACAAGTCAGATAATTAAGCACCACGAACAATGCCGCCATTTTGGGGTTTTGGTTGCAGTAACCAAAACTTTCTTGCAAAATCTTTTTTAGCGGCAATTTTTTGGTTGAAGATACCTCAGACATAACCTTCTCCCCTCAAAATTACTGAACAGAGTTGTCCATCGGGTTAAAGCGCAGACGCAAAACCTTCCACAAATCGTATTTCTCGGCATATTTATCTGCCAAAATCGAATATGGCGCGCAGATATAAACAGCCCTGCGGGCACTATCAGCCACCGAGCGGAAGTGATTATCGGAGTTATAGCGTCCGGTATCCAAAATCTCCACCTTGCGAACAGTGCCGTCTTGGTTCAGTTGCGCCCTGATTTCCACAATCATGTCCTCGATTCCCATTGCGCCGGGATCAAGGTTCCAACACGCACGCAGCCGTCCGGCAATAGCATCAATCTCAGAAATCGAAAGCTCGCTGAAATAAGACCCGCCGGTTCCGCCCTCGATTCCCATATTGTTGACATCTGTCCCCTCTTTGATGGTGGCAGTAGTATCTGTGGGTCCTTCGGCTTTTTCCAAAGCATCAACCGAGGCCAATAAGCTCTTTAAGGGATTAGCCAATTCAGGCTTCTTGGCGTCTTCTTTTTTGGGCTGCGGCTTTTTAGGCTCAGCTTTTTTAGGTTGCGGCTTAGGTTTGGGAGCCTCTTTTTTAGCCTCAACTTTTGGAGCCGGTTTCTTAGGCTGAGGTGCCACCAAATGATCCCTCTTTGGCGGTTCAGGCTTAGCCGCGGGTGGTTCCGGAGCTTTTTCCTCCTTGGGTTCTACCTTTTTAGGCTCCGGCTCAGAGGCTTCTTCTTTAGGCTCGTCTTTAGTATAATTTTTTTCAATTTTACGTTTGACCTGGCTTGCGGCCTTATCCTCATCACCAAACTTTGCCTTAGGCGGCAAATTGGTCATCTCAGAGATTTTAACATCTTTGAGATCAACAATAATCGGCACTTGACCGATGGTCGGCTTATTCCAAAAAAACAACGGCAAATCCACCATGCAGATGATAAACACCAGCAGGTGGAGAGCAATTGATTTTTTAAGCGCCGTACTCATATCAGAAATTATTTCTTTCTAAAATTTCTCGGTTTAGGTTCGGTTTTAAGCCCGACTTTATCAAAACCGGCCTCTTTTAATATCGCCATCAAGCCGATGACTCTGCCATACTCGGCACCCGTATCACCGGAGATTGTAACACTAAGCTCGCTGTTGGCCTCACGCATGGCATTGAGTTTTTCAACCACTTTATCTGCCGGAATTTCAGTCTCACCGATATAATAGTAGCCCTCTTTGTCAACACTGATGTTAATAGAGGTTTCCTCACCCTCCATAGCCTTACCGCCGACTTTGGGCAAATCAAGAGCAATACCCGAAGTCATGAGCGGGGCCGCCACCATAAACACCACCAACAATACCATCATCACATCCATCAGGTTAGTGATATTAACATCGGCATTGCGGCGATAACGAACAGATTGACGTCTGGTTTCTGGCATCAAAAACATTTTTATTCTCCGGCCATATCGGCTTTGATAGCCGTATCATCAATTTCGCGTGACAAAATGCTTGAAAATTCAGCCATAAAGTTTTCTAACTTTTTTGCATAGCGATCAATATCCGAAGATATTTTATTATAAGCCACAACAGCGGGAATAGCGGCAATCAATCCAAAGGCTGTGGTAAACAAAGCCTCGGCAATACCGGGCGCCATTGCGGCCAAAGAGTTGCTCTGAGTGGTGGCAATAGCATTAAAGCTGTTGATGATTCCCCAAACGGTACCAAACAACCCAACCAATGGCGCCACCGAACCGGTAGAAGCCAAAAAGCCAAGGCGGTTGTCCATGGCATCCAAATCCTTATCCATAGAAACAGTCATAGCCTTTTCAATACGCTGTTGCAAAGACACGCCGCGCAACCCACGATCGGTTTTAGACTTCAGGATATTGGTGCGTTTCCACTCCCGCATGGCGGCAACGAACATAGAGGCCATCGGGTCATTGGGATGATTGCCGATGGAATCATACAAGCGATCAAGTGAGCCGCCGGACCAAAACTTCTCCTCAAATTTCAACGAGCGAGCCTTAAGCTGGCGCAAAGTTCCCAATTTTTCAAAAATAATTGCCCACGACCAAACAGAGGCGGCAATAAGACCAATCATCACCACCTTGGTCATCATATCAGATGCCCACACCAAATCCCACATAGACATCTGGTTAGCAACTTCGCTTACAACTTGTGTATCCATATTTAATTACCTTTTTTCTAAAGAGATTCCTGCACAATTTTAGCGCAATGTAGCACACAAAGATAAAGATTCAATTAATATATTGTTTTTTAACAGTGAAATCTTTATGTTGCTAAAAAAACTCCGCCAGTTTTCAAAAGAAAAGGCGGAGGAATAAGAAAAAAACAGACTACATGATTTTTGCCGCCAATTCCCTAGGGATTCTGGAAGGCCTTTTGGTTTTGAGCGAAACATAAACGGCCTTAACATCAACCACTGCCAAAACCTGATCACCTCTGGTGATTTCCTGATGCATGGTGCAAGAGGCTCCCCCCATTTCTGTCACCTTGCAAGAAACAATCAGCTCATCGTCCAAAACAGCCGGTGCCTGATAATCAATTTCGCAATGCCTGACCACAAAACCAAACTTGTCATCATCTTCCAAGGCATCCTGCTGGCGCATGCCCAAAGCTCTGATATACTCAGTTCTGGCTCTCTCGGCAAACTTGAGATAGTTGGCATAATAAACAATACCGCCGGCATCGGTGTCTTCATAATACACACGCACCGGAAACAAAAACTCGTTGTCTTTCAACTCTCCGCTGGCCGGAGACACTGGTTTTATAATCATTTTATCCTCTTTAGTTATCCAATAAATCTAATTGCGCAGAAACTTTGTCTTTTTTGAGTTTTGGCACGCCCAAATATTGGCAGCCCAAATCAGAAATAACCCTGCCCCTGGGTGTTCTCTGCAAAAAACCGAGTTTGAGCAAGAAAGGCTCAATAACCTCTTCAATGGTGTCACGCTCCTCAGATAGGGCCGCCGCCAAAGTATCAGCTCCGACCGGCCCGCCGCCGTAGTTTTGGACAATACAGTTCAGATATCTGCGGTCAAACGCATCCAGGCCAAAGTCATCCACATCCAGGCGGCGCAAAGCATTATCAGCGATTTTGTTGTCAATCTCTGCCGCCCCGCAAACCGCACCAAAGTCACGCACACGCCGCAAAAGACGTCCGGCCACGCGCGGTGTTCCTCTTGAGCGTTTGGCAATCTCCAACGCTCCTATATCCGAAAGCGGCATACCAAGCAAATGAGCTCCGCGGATTACAATTTTTTTCAACTCCTCAGGCGAGTAGAAATCAAGGCGCAAAGGAATACCAAACCTCTCCCGCAAGGGGGTAGAAAGCATACCTGAGCGGGTTGTTGCCCCCACCAGAGTAAAAGGCTGCAAATCTATCCTCACCGAGCGCGCCGAAGGCCCCTCACCGATAATCAAATCGAGCTGAAAATCTTCCATTGCCGAATACAACACTTCCTCAATCGCAGGGTTAAGGCGGTGAATTTCATCAATAAAAAGCACATCGTTGCGCTCAAGGTTAGTGAGAATTGCCGCCAAATCGCCCGACTTTGAAATCATCGGCGCCGAAGTTGCGCGGAAATTAACCCCCAACTCCTTGGCAATAATAGAAGCCAAAGTAGTTTTGCCAAGCCCCGGAGGCCCAAACAACAAGACATGATCCAAGGCCTCTCCCCTCTGCTTGGCGGCTTCAATAAAGACTTTCAGATTTTCGCAAACACTCCTCTGCCCGACAAAATCAGCCAAACTTTGCGGGCGCAGATTAACCGGGCTGTTTAAGGTTGCCTCACTCTCATCTTCAGTTTGTCTTTTAGGGCTGACAATACGTTCTTCAATCATCTAAGTTCTAGTCCTTGTTTGCAAATTCTTTAAGAGCCAGTTTAATAAGGGTTGCCATGTCTGCATCGGGAGCTTTAAGAGCGGCCTGGTTTACGGCCTTATAAGCCTCCAAACGCTGATACCCCAAATTGACCAAAGCCGAGATTGCATCTTCAATTTTGTCTGGATCACCTTGCTGCGCAGCCAGAATATCAGCCACACTGTTGGCATCTTCTTGCGGTGTCATATTCATATCCAAATCCTTTGCCATTTCGCTTGTTGGGATAGTCACTATTTTATCTTTCAGTTCAGTCACAATCCGGGCTGCCAACTTTGGCCCCACACCGCTGGCTCTGGTAAAGGAGTTTTTATCCTGAGCGGAAACGGCCTGAGCCAATTGCAACGGCGAAAGCACCGACAAAATTGCCAAACAAACTTTGGCCCCCACACCTTGTACTTTGGTTAGAGTATTAAACCACTCTTTCTCCCAAGCATCATAAAAACCAAAAAGAGAGATACTGTCTTCTCTAACCACGGTTTCAATCAGCAGCGATGCTTCAGCCCCAACCACAAGTTTAGAAAGTGTTTTAGCTGAAGCAAAGACCAAATACCCGACCCCGTTAACATCAATAATGCAGGAATCCTCGCCCAAAGCATCAACCAAACCACGCAATTTTGCAATCATCTATGTAATCCTTATTTTTAATTATGCAATCATCCTAAACAAAAAGCTCCTCTGTTACAAGCGCTTTTTGCACTTAAGAACAAACCAAAAAATCAAGCATGGCAGATAAATCAGCGCATTCGCCTGAAAGAATTATGCGTAATGGCAATTGCCAGAGCATCAGAGGAGTCGTTGTTTTTAGGTTTGCACCCGGGCAGCAAAACTTTGACCATTGTTTCGACCTGATTTTTCTCGGCTTTTCCAACCCCAACCACCGCTTTTTTGATTTTGTTGGGCTCATATTCGGTCACGCTGATATTATAAAGAGCCGGCACCATCATCACCACACCGCGCGCCATACCGAGTTTGATGGTGGAAACCGCATTTGTATTCATAAACACTTGTTCAATTGCAGCCTCATCGGGTTTATAAAACTCAATAACATCGCACAAAGCATTTTTAATCTGCGCCAACCTTTCGGCAATAGGGGTCTTGGTCTCGGTGGGAATAAAACCGTCTGCCACATAGCGCAAGCGATTACTCTCGGCCTCGATAATTCCCCAACCGGTAGAAGACAAACTCGGATCCAATCCCAAAATTCTGACCATAATTCTCCAACCTCAAAAAAAATCCGCTGTGTTTTATTATAAACAAACAGCGGATTAATTCATCAAAAATCTGAGGTTATTCCTCAGGATTTAATTTTTTCATCACCTCATCGGAAATCTCGGCGTTGTGATAGACGTGTTGAACATCGTCATCATCTTCCAAAGCATCAATAAAATCGAGCAGTTTTTGGGCCGTTTCAAGATCATTGATATCGGTTTTAACCACCGGTTTCCAATCCAAACGAGAAGCAGACGGCGTGCCGAAAACTTTTTCCAAAGCATCGGTCACAGCTGACAAATCATCGGGCAAGGTCTCAATATCATGATGTTCATCATCACTGACAACATCATTGGCACCGGCCTCCAAGGCTGTTTCAAACATCTTGTCGGCATCGGCAGCGCTTAAAGGATATTGGATAAAACCAATGCGCTCAAAGTTGAAAGCAACCGAGCCATTCTCACCCATAGAGCCACCACGTTTGCCAAAGATGGTGCGAACATTTCCGGCCGTGCGGTTTTTATTATCAGTCATGGCCTCAACAATAATCGCGACCTTTCCGGGACCAAACCCCTCATAACGGGCAGAAACATAATCTGCACCGCCGGCAGTTTGCGTTGCTTTGGCAATAGCACGCTCAATATTGTCTTTAGGCATACTTTCGGCGCGAGCAGCCTGAATAGCCAAACGCAAACGAGGGTTTTTATCGGGTTCGGGCAAACCGCTCTTGGCGGCAATGGTAATATCACGAGCCAACTTAGCAAAAACCTTTGCCTTCTTGGCATCTTGGGCACCTTTACGGTACATAATATTTTTAAACTGGGAGTGTCCAGACATCTATTTACTCCTTGAAAAAAATCTCAACTCGGGGCTGTTATACAACAAGCAATATTTAAGCGCAAGATTTTTTTGCAAAAGAGAAAGCAGATTTAAAATTTATTTATTCAGTCAGCACCATATAAGTAATTTTATCATTATCGGCCTGCAAAACACGGAATCCGATGTTATTAATGGTAATCAAGCCAGGCTTATTGGGGAAACTGATGTTTTTAAAGACGCCACCGTCGCCGAACCCTTGATCATAATCCAAATAAGTAAACCAGATTCTGTCGAGCTTGACACCGTCATACTTAACATCAAAGCCTTTAATAGCCTCACTCTGCTCTGCTTTGGTATTTTTAATCTCAATCATTTTCAGATCTGCCGGATAAGGAAAAAACTCCGTATCCAAAAGCACAAGATAATCCCCGTCTATCTGACCGATTTTATTATAAAAGCCGCCATTTCCATCAATCAAAACGGCATAACCATCCATCTCTCCTGGGATCATACGATAGACTTGCCCGTCAATAGTCACCTCACCGATAAGCTTATATTTTTTGTCCGCCTTCAACACAATCGGCAACGAAGCGCTGTTCAAGGCTCCGTTTTTATTGGGTTTCATATATTCCTGAGCATAGTAATTTTTCTGATAAACCTTGCTATTGAGGACCGAATAGCCGGTATAAACGGTCTGTGCCACATTGGGCTTAAAATTTCGCTCTTCCACCCGCTCGGTTCTAAGCAACGTAGGCTTTCCATCCGTCTCATAAAAAGTAATTTTATGCCCGTTCCACATAGTAAAAATATCATTGCGCTGAGGCAAAATATTATAATCTCCGGCTCTAAAACAGCCTGTCAACAACGCCAAAGACACCAACAGACATAATTTTTTCATGAGGTCCCCTCTTCTTGTTCAAATTAAATTTATTTTTAATTATTATACTATAAACTTCGTTTAGTAAATAATTTTATAACATCAGGGATAACTCTACAAAATGATGAGCAGTTGTTGGCAGATAAGCTTTCATCCTAAAGGACAGATAAGCGAAGAGTTTGAAAATTTCTTAGAAGAATATTTTGAAGTTTACGCCCAAAATTTTGACGATGACGGTAAAGATGAATACATAGGCTACACGGCCAAAGATTTCAAAGAAGAAGATATGCAAGAAAGCGCAAAAAAGCGCGGACTCACATTGCCGCCTTATAAGATTGAGAAATTAGAAAGCACCAACTGGCTCAAAGACTATGTTATCCGCTTTGCCCCGTTTGAGGTCGCAGATTTCTGCATTTATGGCATTCACGAAAAAGAAGCGCCCAAAACCAAGAAAATTCCGCTTCAAATTTATGCCGCCACCGCTTTTGGCTCAGACCACCAAACCACCAGAGCGTGTTTAACCGCCATCAGCGAGCTGTATCACAACGGTTTTGTACCCCAAAAGATTTTAGATGTCGGCACAGGGTCCGGCATTTTGTCTTTAGCAGCTGCCAGTCTTTGGCCCAAGGCAGAAATCACAGCGGTAGATATAGATGATGAATCTGTACTTGTAACCCAAAGCAATGCCCAAAACAACAACTTAGATAGCCACCTAAAAATATGCCAAAGCGATGGCTATAAAGCCCCTTTGGTTAAAGAAAACGCCCCCTATGATTTGGTTTTGGCTAATATTTTGGCACGTCCACTCTTAGAAATGGCTCCGGATTTGCAAAAACACCTGTCTGCTAAAGGTTATGCGATTCTTTCAGGTTTTGTAGACAATCAAACAGATTGGATTATTTCCACCCATCAACAACACGGGCTTAAATCGTGCAAGCTATATGAATTTGATAACTGGCGCGCAGCCCTACTGCAAAAGGCATAAGACAATGACAATTTCAGATTTGCAAAAAGAATTGATAAAACACAAATGGGATGCCTACATCATCACCCGCGGTAATATGTTTTTAAGCCAAGAAGCCACGCTGAAAGAAGAAAACAAGCTATATGAAATTTGCGGTTTCAGCGGCTCAGCCGGAACCTTGATTGTTTTTAAAGATAGTGCTGTTTTACTGGTAGACGGCCGCTACGAACTCCAAGCCGCCAAAGAAGTCAATACAGAAGAAGTCAAGGTTATTTGCACTTCAGACAGTGTTGGTAGCTGGCTCCAAAAAGAAGATATAAGCGGCTTAAATATTGCCTATGACCCCTGGTGCCACTCCATAAGCGAGGTTGAATTCTGGAATCGAGCCATAAAAAAACATCACTTTGTTGAAGACAACATCGGAGTTCTTGGCACCAGAATCTCCTCTCAAATTGCGGATATTTTTGAACATGATATTGAGTTTGCCGGCGTTTCGGTAGAAGAAAAAATTTCTTATATGACGGATTTTATAAACAAAAATAAGTTGGAAGCTTATTTTATCAGCGAGTGCGAGGCTGTCTCTTGGCTCTTGAATTTGCGTTCAAACTGCCTGCCATACACTCCGGTTTTAAGAGCCTTTGCCCTGGTTGACAAAGAAGGAGAGGTAAGCTTATTTACCAATGATTTAAACAAGATAGAAACCGAGCTTGCTCGCTATAAAGGCAAAGAAATCGGTCTTTCTCCCAACGCCACACCCAAGAAGATACAAAATCTGATGAAAGACCACAAAATCTGGATTTGCAATCTGGCAAACCCGATTCTCTCTTGGAAAGCGGCCAAAAATGCGGTGGAGCTGGAAGGTTTTCGCCGTGCACACATCCGTGATGGTGTTGCCGTCTGCAAGTTTTTGTATTGGCTGGAAAACAACTGGCAAGGGCAAGATGAATTTTCCATTGCGGAGAAGCTTAAAGAATTCAGGGCCCAGGGAGAAAACTTCAAAGACTTGAGTTTTGAAACCATAGCCGCATTTGGTAGCAATGGAGCCATTGTTCACTACACACCCAAAAAAGAAACGGCTCTTGCCTTAGAGGCCGATTCAGTTTTGCTGCTAGATAGTGGCGCTCAGTATCTTGACGGCACAACAGACATCACCCGCACCATTGCCATCGGCAAAGTTGAAGATAAAATAAAAGACAGCTTCACACAGGTATTGAAAGCGCATATTGCCGCCGCCTCGAGCCGTTTTCCGAGCGGCACACAAGGGCGCGCTATTGATACTATAGCCAGGGCTGAATTATGGCACTTTGGTAAAGACTTCAACCACGGCACCGGGCATGGCGTCGGTTGTTTTGGCTGTGTGCATGAAAGCCCTGTTTCTCTATCCCGCCGCAGCAAATCCCCGCTTGAGAAAAGCCAAGTGACATCCATTGAGCCGGGCTATTACGTTGCCGGAGAATATGGTATCAGAATAGAGAATTTGTACTATATTGCTGAAGATAACAATCCGGATTTCGCCGAGCCGATGCTGAAATTTGAAAATTTAACCTTAGTGCCTATTGATAAACGCCTCATCAATAAATATCTCCTAACTAAGCAGGAAATAAGCTGGCTCAATGACTACCACAAAGAAGTCTACCAAAAACTAAACCAGCTATTGCCCTCAGAAATGCAAAATTGGCTGACTGTTTCCTGCGCCCCACTATAACCAATACACTTTTAAGACAGGTGTATAAAAGAGGAGAAACAGATGCGCAAACTTTTGCTTGCTTTAGGCTTGGTCTTTGCCTTTTCCGCACAAGCTCAGGTTGTCCCAACCGATGGCTATATGCCCTCGCAAGGAATAGAACCCTATTTTGACGCCGATGAAAGCAGTTATGATAAATCAATTATTTATATTTTTTTCAACAACGAGCCTTGCTATACCTGTGCCGCCGCCATTGAAATGATAGAACAATTCTATGACCAAAATTTCATTGATGAATATAATATGTTCATGATTAATTATCAAAATGACGATGAAAACAATTTCATACAAACCTACAATCTTTCACGGCCGCTTGAAGTTGTGCTGGTACGCATAGATGACGGTGCACCCTTTGGCTACACCAAGATAGAGAATCTGCAAGACATGACCTCAGATCCGGTAAGTATGGAGGATTACTTTGTAAACCAAGTTAATAACTTTCTAGGCAACAATGGATAGCTCGCTACTATTGATTTTAAGAAAGCGCCTTGACAAACTTTTAGTTGGTATTATTCTAAATTAGAAATTGCTGGTTGCAATAGACAATTTTAGATAAGGGAATAAGACAATGGCAACAGGTACAGTCAAATGGTACAGCAGTATCAAAGGTTATGGCTTCATCACGCCCGATGAAGGTGATAAGGATGTATTCGTACACGTCACGCAAATAGAGCGCGCCGGCTTAAAGAGACTAAACGAGTTTCAAAAAGTAAGCTATGAAACTTATGATGACCGCGGCCGCACGGCGGCAGGAGAAATAAAGGTTCTTGGCTGGTAAACTAATATAAAGAGAACCAAAAAAAATATCCCCGCAAATTGCGAGGATATTTTTTTTTATAATTGCTTGACATTTTCGGTTCTGAAAATCTTCAATTTTTCCAAGCGCTGCTTTTTGACATATTTCAAATAAGCCTCATATACAAAAAGCACCACGCCGGAGAAAATAAGCGGCAACAAATAGTAGATGACACGATAAGCAATAAGAGCGCCAAACAAAGTTGCCTGGTTGTGCTCTCCGGGAATGATATACATAAACAAGCCTTCAAACACGCCCAAACCACCCGGCACTTGGCTAAACACACCAAGCACCTGGGCAATGATAAACACGCCCATAAAGGTATCAAAAGAGATATCCATAAAAGAGATAAGCGCAAAATACAAAACCAGCGATGCCATTAAAATATCAGCCGCGCCGATAAACACCTGTGCCAAGGCCATCCTAAAAGAAGGAATATCAAATTCCACTTCTTTAATGATAATCGGTTTTTTGTAAAAGAGACTGGCACAAAAATAGATAAGCAAACCGATAGCTGAGACCAGAGTAACCACTTCGGTTGTCACCTTAGAAACGGAGCCGGCACCAAAAGCATGGTTTGGGGTCAAGAAGTAACCAACAATAATCAAGAAGAAACACGCTACCAGATACGTAAAACCTGAGAAGGTAACCATCCGTACAATCTCGGTAGCATGGAAGCGCCATCTGGTATATAAACGGTAGCGGATAGTTCCGCCGGAGACGATGGCGTGCCCGGCATTATTGCTGACCGAAAAACCGATAAACCCGGCAAAAATCCACTTCCACGGAGCAAGCTTACGTTTGATATAGCGCAAAGCCAAATAATCATAGGAAGACAAAGCGACATACCCGCCCAAAGAGGCCAAACAAGCCATCCATAAATTATGATGCGGAATAGAAAAGAGAGCCTCTTTAATATCCTGCCAACTATAACGAGAAAGTTGCACATAAAGCATATAAGCGGCCACCGCAAAGAAGAAAAGGCCAGCCCAAGAGACCATTTTTTTCAACAAACGTTTTGTTTTAAAAGCCATCTGATTATCCTTAACAAAAAAACTCCGTATAATATAAGTTCAATCGAGAAAGTCGTCAACAAAATTAAAATAATTTTTCGCTTAACATTAAGAGATAATGACTTTATATATAAGAATATCTTTATAATTTTTAAGGAGAAAGAGATGAAAGTCGGGATAATTGGTGCTGGTTTTGTCGGTAGTACCACAGCCTATACCTTAGCCGTAAAAAATCTGGCCAGAGAAATTGTTTTGGTAGATATTAACAAAGATAAGGCAGAGGCTGAAGGATTAGACATTTTGCACGCAGGAGCCTTCAACGCCGGTTGCAAGGTTTATCAAGGAGGCTATCCCGATCTTAAAGGAGCAGGCATTGTCATCATCACGGTAGACAGCCAAAAGACCTTAACCGATTCTCGCATGGTTTTGCTGGAAAGCAACACCAAAATCATGCAAAACATTGTTCCTCAAATTGTAGAAAACGCACCAGAAAGTATCATTTTAATTGCCACCAATCCGGTAGATGTCATCACCAAGATTGTGCTTGATATTTCTCATTTTCCAAGAGAGCGAGTTATTGGCTCCGGCACAGTTTTGGACACAGCCCGCTTTCGCTCGATGCTGAGTGAATATTTCAACGTTTCCCCCCGCTCCATTCATGCATATGTTATGGGAGAACACGGCAGTTCGTCTCTTGTTTCTTGGTCCACAGCCACAATCGGGGGTTCAGATATTGATGAATATGCCGCTCGCCTGAAAAAGCCTTTAACCAAAGACTTCAAAGAGCAAACCGCGCAAGATGTGATAGATGTCGGCTTCAAGATTTACCGCGGCAAAAAAGCAACTTATTATGGCATAGCGAGCTCTTTGGTAAGCATTTGCGAGGCTATAATCAAAGATGAGCAAAGAGATTTAACCGTTTCAACCCTGCACCGTGAGGTAGCGGGAGTAAAAGACGTATGTTTGAGTCTGCCAACCATTGTAGACCGCCAAGGAGCACACGATGCAGCTGTTCCGAGTTTGGATAATGCGGAGATGACCACTCTTCGCCACAGCGCTGAGGTTTTGAAACAAGCCACATCAGAGGCTGAAAAATTACTACAACCATAAAAAAAGGAATTATAACATGGCGTTAATCAAATGCAAAGAATGTGGCAAAGAAATCAGCAATGACGCAAAAATATGCCCTCATTGCGGTAAAAAAACAGCAAAAACCCCTGCTTTTTTAATCATCATCTGTGTAACATTCTTAGTCTTTCTAATAGGAACAGCACTTGACCAAGCCTCCCAAATGGATGAAGACTTCTCAGCAGAAGAATATGAAGAAGTCGAAGATGTTGAAATTTTACAAGACAATTTTTGCAACATTGGTTGGGGAGTAAGAGGTGTCTGCGGCCTAGCCATCAATAACACCAACAAAAAACTTTCTTATGTTCAAATAGAAATAAACTTATATAACAAAGAAGGCACTCATGTTGGCTCGACCATAGCCAACACCAACAATCTTGAGCCACAAAACAAGTGGAGATTTCAAGCGCCGGTTTTAGAACATAACGTAGCCTCTTACAAGATTATGGGCATCACCTCACTCTAACAATCAAAACAAAGCACCCCTCTGAGGGTGCTTTTTTTAACTAGTACTTATTCAGTGCAAAAATACAACTCAACAAAAAGTGCAAAACAAAAATTTATAAACAGCATCTAAATGAGCTCTACCAATGTGTTAAGAAGAAAATTAACAAAACATTAATAGAGCAATAAAAAAATAATTTTTTTTGCTTGCAAAAATAAAATCATTAGATGAGACTAAATATAAAACTACTCTTAAAAGGAGTGCAACATGATGCATAGAAGAGAATCGCGGGATAATGTTTCCCTCACCGAACAATCATCATCTTGCTTGTTTATAGGTGCTCCTTTTGGTATGCACAGTTTTGATAGTGCCTTTGTGGTTAATTCCGCAAAGGCTTTGTTTGTATAATCATAACTAAAGAATGGAAAAATAATGAAGAAAACCATAGGCTTTTTAATTTTTGTAATTGTGATGTTGAGTGCCGCTTCTTCGCAGGCACAAAATACCCCCCCTCAGATTAGCGATGAACAAGCTCATGAGATTGTGTTGAATGGAACACCGGATGATGTAAAAAAACTTATTCAGAGTGGGTATGATGTGAATAAAGTGTATCTTTGTAATACGTTGTTAAATGAAGCAATAAAAAGTTTAGTACAATCTCAAATAGGTATTGAAAAACCTGAAGATGTTTTAAAAAAAATAAAAATATTAGTTAATTCTGGTGCAGATGTTAATAAAAACGGATGCCCAGGAGAAGCTTTTTCTTCATTATCCTGGGTTGTATCTTTACCATTGCAAATGCAAAAAATGGAACAAGATGTATATAAAACAATTAATAAAAAAATTAATGAAGGTACAGGATATTGTGATTGGGAGGGCTTAATTTCTAAACCATGTAAAGATATTACCTTAGAAGAACGTAAAAAAATTAATATTTTCTTTCAAGAAGCCTATAAAAATAGTTATGCAATGATCATGCCCTATATTATGCAAATAATGAAATATTTAATTGATCACGGAGCCGATGTTAATGCAAAAGATATTCATGGTCAAACACCTCTCCATCATGCTTCTATTATTCCTCAAAATATAACAGTTGAACCTGTAACATATCTTATTGAAAGCGGTGCAAATATAAATGCTAGAGATTCCTTTGGTCAAACACCATTATTTTTTGCTCACGGGGCAAAAAATAATGGTGTTGTTGAGGTATTAATAAAAGCAGGTGCCGATAAAAAAATTCGTAATCACGTGGGGGCTTTGTATTTTCAAGTGAATGGGGCTGTTAACACTAGTGTTACATTGCAAGAAGATGGAAAGATAATTCAAGAAAATTTTTAATATAATAAAAAATAAAGGTATTTATAAAATTTATTATTTTCAGTTTATCATATACCAATTTTCAACATCTTAATTTATTGGAGAAAAATAATGACATTAACTAGTAATTTTAACCAAATAAAAGCTGAACTTTCTTCGTTTTTGCTTTCGTGTAATTTGAATAATAATCAAATAAATGAAATACTATCTGATGAATTTATAAATGGAATACTTGATTTATGTCAGCAAGAGCCTAGTGGAGATGAGTTCATTGCTCTAATAAGAAATTTTTCCTCTGAAGAAGATTTATATAGCATAAGTAGTATGCAAAAAGAATTTCAATATCAATTAACTACAGATAGTTACTTTACTAGGGTTATACAGTATACAATTGATTCTCTCAAAGAAATTGATATATCATTTATAGAAACAAGAATAAGCAGTTCAGATGATTCTTCAATAAATTCTGAAAATGTAAAAAAAGCAAGGATAGGTGTTGGATTAGGACTTACAGTTCTTAAGGCTTCTGCCTCGGTAAAAGCTATTGCAGGACAATTAGGGATATATACACAGCTTGCAGTCGGGACTTATGAGCAAGAGCAGAAAATACAAAACATTTTAAATAACATGGATGCTGAATTGTGGGCTGTTGCTACAGGTGTGAGAGGTGCTTTTTCTACCGCACATAAACAATCTTCGCCATTGGCACTTGACTTGGATGGAGATGGGGTTGAAACAACAACAGTAGAATCAGGTGTCTATTTTGATCATGATGATAATGGTTTTGCCGAAAAATCAGGTTGGGTCGGAAAAGATGATGGTTTGTTGGTTCGTGATATTAATAACAATGGACTGATTGATGATGGAACGGAGTTGTTTGGCAATAACTCCGTTCTTTCGTCTGGTAAAAAAGCCGCTAATGGGTTTGAGGCTTTAGCTGATTTAGATAGTAATGCTGATGGTGTTTTTAATAGTTCTGATGCGGCATGGAACCAAGTTAAAGTTTGGAAAGATGCCAATCAAAACGGCAAAGTTGATAGCGGTGAGCTTTTGACTTTAGAACAAGCCGGTGTTAGTGGTATTAATTTAAATTATGAAAACGAAACAACAACCGATGAAAATGGTAATCAACATAAGCAAACCGGCACATTTATTAAAACAGACGGCAAAGAGACTTGCTTCTGGCTCGTAAGCTCACTCTTGTTCGCTAACTCGCTGCGGTCACTTGTTTTTTAATCTTTGATTCGGCAACTTACATTGCCTCTCAAAGATAACAAAACTACGCCTCCTTAAAGTCAAAAAACACCGGAGCATCGATGTTTTTTGTCCTCGAGCCCGACCCAAGTGGGCCGTGAGTTCAAGCCTTAATCAACTTTAAAAACAAAAAAGCGCCTTTGAAAGGCGCATTTTGTTTTTAATGGTGCCGATTGAGAGACTTGAACTCCCGACCCACTGATTACAAATCAGTTGCTCTACCAACTGAGCTAAATCGGCATAACCTTTGCCCCTTATAAAATACACAAACCGCCTTGTCAACAAAAATATGCCGCCCAAAGATAAACTTCTGCAAAAAATATTTGCAAACTCCCCGCAAATGGATAATATAAAAACGGAGTTTATGATATGGAAAAATTACACCACCACCATGATGATACCGAGGCAATGCTCAAAAAAATGCCTTGCCCTCAGGCCTTTGAGAACGTATCCGCCACCTTTGGGCTGATCGCCGATTCCTCGCGCCTCAAAATCTTATGGCTTTTGTGCCACTGTGAAGAATGTGTCAACAATATCGCCGCCGCTGTTAACATGAGCTCTCCGGCTGTTTCCCACCACCTAAGGCTTCTAAAACAAGCGGGCCTTCTTGCCAGCCGCAGAGACGGCAAAGAAATGTTCTACAAACTCTCCGATACCCCGGAGGCCAAACTCCTCCACAAAGCTATTGATGATATTTTTGATATGAGCTGCCCTCGCTAAAATAAAGAGACTTGACAAGGAATTATTTTTGCCATACAATTAAACATATATTTAATTGTTTAATTGAGGTAGCCATGCAAAAAACTTACACAATAGAAAATTTAGACTGTGCCAACTGCGCCGCCGAACTGGAAAATGCCTTGCGAAATATTAAAGGAATCAACACCGCCACGGTTAGTTTCATGGCTCAAAAACTCTACATTGATTTTGCAGATGATGAAGAAACCGTCATGAAAGAAGTTCGCCGCATTGCCGCAAAAATTGAACCAGACTGCGAGATAACCAATGACTAAGCTATTAAAAAAACGCCTATACAAAATCATCATTTCCGGCTTGTTTTTTTTCTCAGCCCTTATTTTGCCCTTGCCGCCAAAAATTTATCTTGCTTTTTTGGTTGTCGCCTATTTGGTAGTCGGGCTTGACATTATCCGCAAATCTGCCCGCAATATCAAAAACGGTCGTATTTTTGATGAGAATTTGCTGATGACAATTGCCACATTAGCGGCTTTTGCCATCAAACAATACCCAGAGGCCGTGGCGGTCATGTTGTTTTATGAGGTTGGTGAATTTTTTCAAACTTATGCCGTCAACCGCTCCCGCAAGTCCATTGCCTCGCTGATGAACATTCGTCCCGATTATGCCAACATCATCAAAGGCGAAGAAGTTATCACCTCCGCGCCCGAAAAAGTTGCACTTGGTGATACTGTCTTGATTCGCCCCGGAGAAAGAGTTCCCTTAGACGGCATCATCACCAAAGGAGCTTCAAGCCTGGATACCTCTGCCCTCACCGGAGAATCTTTGCCTCGCAATGTTGAAAAAGGAGATCAGATTATCTCCGGCTGCATTAACCAAGGCGGAACCCTAGAGGTAAAAGTCACCAGTTTGTTTAAGGATTCGACCGTGGCCAAAATTTTGGAACTGGTAGAAAATGCTTCTGCCAAAAAGGCCAGTGTTGAAAACCTCATCACCCGCTTTGCCAAATATTATACCCCGGCAGTTGTTTTCTTGGCTCTTGCACTTGCGGTTATTCCTCCCCTTTGTGGTTATTTAGATTTTGAGACCTGGCTATACCGAGCCATCACTTTCTTGGTTATTTCCTGCCCTTGCGCTTTGGTAATTTCCGTTCCGCTCAGTTTTTTTGGCGGCATCGGCAGAGCCTCAAGAGAAGGAATTTTGGTCAAAGGCAGTGTATATTTAGAAAGCCTTGCCAAAATTCGTTGTTTGGTTTTTGATAAGACCGGCACCTTGACTTATGGCAAATTTGAAGTTGAAAAAATTGTTCCTCAAGAAGGAGATGCAGATTCCCTTTTGGAGTTGGCCGCCTACGTGGAGGCACACTCATCTCACCCGATTGCCGTCTCCATCAAAAAACGCTACGGCAAAAGACTCAAACTCTCCCGCCTCACCGGTGATGTTGAAGAAATGCCGGGACTCGGTGTCAAAGCCGTTGTTGATGGCAGAATTGTCCATGCTGGCAATGCCAAATTAATGAAGAAATTAAACCTGAAAACGCCCAAAGTTTCTGCCGCCGGTTCTTTGGTTTATGTTGCTGCAGACGGCAAATACCTTGGTTATTTGCTCATTGCCGATCAAATAAGAAAAGATGCCAAAGATGCTTTTGTCTCACTTAACAACTTAGGCATCAAACAAACCGTCATGCTCACCGGCGACCGCAAACAAATTGCCCAAAGCATTGCCGATAAACTAAAAATCAGCACCATATTTGCAGAACTTTTGCCGGCAGACAAAGTCAACCATTTGGAAACCTGCTTGGCACAAAACCCCGGCCAAGTAGCCTTTATTGGTGATGGCATTAACGATGCCCCCAGCCTGGCTCGTGCCGATATCGGCATTGCCATGGGCGGTATTGGCTCTGATGCGGCAATAGAAGCCGCCGATATCGTGATAATGGATGACAAACTTTCAAAGATTGCCGCCGCCATCAAAATAGCCCGCCGCACCCTCTTTATTGCCAAAGAAAACATTATCTTTGCGCTTGCCGTGAAATTTTTGGTTTTAGGCCTTGGCGCTTTTGGTGAAGTTTCTATTTGGGCAGCGGTATTCGCTGATGTCGGCGTTTCCGTCATTGCCATCCTAAACGCAATCAGAGTTTAAGGGATTGACCGCCAAAGAAACATCTGCTAGCCTGAAAAAAGGTATAAAATAAGATAAAAGGCACCTTAAAATGTCTCTCAAAATCATCGGCAACATGACCGGAAATTCCATGGATGCGATTGACCTGGTTTTAACCGAGTTTGACGGCAACAAAATCAAGGATATCTGCTCTTACAGCAAACCATATGACCAGGCCATGCAAAAAAAGATGGAAGATTTGCGCCATCAGGCCAAAGGTTTAAGCAAAAAAGAGATAGAAAAATTACCAGGTTTTCAGGCCCTGCACGATGAATATATCCGCCAAATTGCCGATTGCATCAATGATATGTGCCAACAAAACAAAATTGATAAAGATAGCATTGATGCCATTGGTTTTCACGGCAAAACCTTAGACCATAATCCTCCCTCACAGGCAAAAAGGGTTGGAAATTTGTCCTACACCGTACAAATGGGCTCCGGCCAAATGCTGGCAGATTTAACCGGAATTAAGGTTGTTTACGACTTTCGCTCTTTGCCTTTAATGCTGGGTTTTGAGGGTGCGCCCTTGGTGCCTCCGCACAATGCCCATATCTCCGCCGCTCAAGGAGATTGCATATATTACAACGGCGGCAACACCGCTAATTTTGCCATTATATCAAAAGGAACCGTCAAAATCGGCTCTGATGCCGGCCCGTTTAATGAATATACGGACAACTTCATCCGCCGCCACACGAATTTGCCCTATGATGAAAACGCCAACTTCGGCAAAGCCGGCAAGCTAAATATGAAAATGTTGCAAAAGCTATTTGACTTTGGACGAGATTTCTACGAACAAACATTGCCCAAATCCGGAGACCCCGCTTATTACCACAAAGACGAGATTTTTCAATATGTAGAAAAAGAAAATATTCCTTTTAATGACGCTGTGCATACTTTTGAATATTTTGCAGGCTATATTGCCGCCCATGCCTTGAGCCTGATTCCTCAAGAGATAGAATTGCCAGGCAAGATTGTTCTCTTTGGCGGCGGTTGGAAGAATCCCCTCGCCCGCCAAGGTTTCACTGATTTACTATCCGGCAAAGGAGAGGTTTTGCCCGAACACCAAAAACAATTTGCGGCACTAAAACAACGGTTTCAAAAAAAGCCCTCAATTTGCACCTCAGAATTTGAGAACTTTATGGAAGCGCGCCTAATGGCAGACCTCGCTCGCTATAAGCTGGAAGATAAAACATGGGAACTGCCGGAATTCATCAACAGCGGCAAAAAAATTGTTTGCGGAATCATCGCCTGCCCCCAACCTGACCGCCATGTTTATGATGATTGCATAAACACCGCCGCCAAAGGTTGGGAACAAGAACAAAAAGGATTCTAATCCAGATTAATTTTAATGTGCAAATCTTTAAGTTGTTGCTCGGTTACTTCATTTGGAGCCTGCATCATCAAATCTTGAGCCTTACCGTTCAAGGGGAAGGCAATCACGTCTCTGATAACTTCTTCATCCAAAAGCAACATAATCAATCTGTCCACACCATAAGCAGAGCCCGCGTGCGGAGGAGCGCCAAACTTAAAGGCACTGATCATGCCGCCAAATTTGTTATCAACCACGCTGTGGTCATAGCCGGCAATCTCAAAAGCCTTATACATAATATCCGGCTCATGGTTGCGCACCGCACCGGAGAGCAGCTCAACACCGTTGCAAACAAAGTCATACTGGTAAGCCAAAATATCCAAAGGATTTTTATTAAGCAAAGCATCCATTCCGCCCTGTGGCATAGAGAACGGATTATGAGAGAACTCAACGGCACCGGTTTCTTCATTTTCCTCATAAAACGGAAAATCGACAATCCAGCACATCTTGAAAGAGTTCTTATCAATCAAGCCGAGTTCCTCGCCAACCCTATTGCGCAAACGGCCGCTGAACTTGTCAAACTTCATGCCCTTGCCGATAACAAATAAGATGGCATCACCCTGCTTGGCATTAAGAGAATTTTGGATATTGGCAAGCTTGTCTTGGTCAAAGAACTTGGCAATACCTTTGGCCCCGGCCTCTGCAAAAGCAATATAAGCAACACCGCCCATATTTTCTTCCTTAGCAAAAGCATCCAACTTGTCAAAGAAAGAACGAGGCTTGTCTCCGGCAGAAGATACCACCATCGCCTTGACTTTGTCCCCTTCTTTAACTCTTGTGTCATAAACACCAAAACCGGATTCGCCAAAAATTTCCGTTGCATCTTGCCAAATAAGAGGATTACGCAAATCGGGCTTATCAGAACCATACTCAAACATAGCCTTGCGGAAAGGAATATGCACAAACGGAGCTTGGTCAACCGTTTTGCCGAAAGAAAATTCATTAAAAATAGTACCCAAGGTGTGCTCAATAACGGCAAACACATCTTCCTGAGTGGCAAAGCTCATTTCCATATCCATTTGGTAGAACTCACCGGGGCTACGGTCTGCTCTGGGGTCTTCATCACGAAAACAAGGGGCAATTTGAAAATATTTATCAAAGCCCGAAACCATCAACAACTGCTTAAACTGTTGCGGAGCTTGTGGCAGAGCATAAAACTTACCCGGGTTCAGGCGAGAAGGAACCAAAAAGTCGCGCGCACCTTCGGGAGAAGAAGCCGTCAAAATCGGGGTTTGATATTCGGTAAAGCCCTGCTCTCTCATCAATTGACGAGAACGCTCAATAACTTTTGAGCGCAACAAAATATTGTTGTGGATTCTCTCTTTGCGCAAATCCAAGAAACGATATTTCAGACGAATTTCCTCCGGAGCATCATCTTCGATGGCTACCTGGAAAGGCAAAACCTGAGCCTCGGAATAAACCTCCAACGCGCTGACCTTAATTTCAATATCCCCTGTCGGCATATGTTTATTAACACTCTCACGAGCAACAACTTTGCCGGAAAATCCGACCACCGATTCGGGGCGCAAAGCCTGAACTTTTTCAAACAAATCGGAATTGCTGTCGACCACGCATTGAGTAATTCCGTAATGATCTCGCAAATCAATAAAGCACAAATTACCCAAATTGCGTTTACGATGAATCCAACCGGCGAGTTTCACTTCTTTGCCGATATCTTGTGCCCGCAGTTCTCCGCAGGTATGCGTCCGATAGCTTTGCATATTCAACCTCTTAAAAAATAGTTTAACTGGAAATAAGTTTTATTACGAAAATCTAGCAAAAGCAACCTTAAAAGCAAAAATAGAACAAAAAAAGGAACCCGTTTTCACAGGTTCCTTGAGTTTGATGAGGTCCTAGAGGTTCTTATAGCGAACTTTCTTGAACTTCGGCTCGATCCCGAGAGCCTCTGCCATCTTACAAACGGCATCCCGCCATCCCTTCTCACCGAGCTTCACTTTGTCTTCGGGAGCCTGGCGCTTGGTATTTTCGGTATTGCCTATGATGGCATGAACTGTCCCGTTCTCTTTGCGATAATAGGCATGCACCTTGAGGAACACACTGTCATCGCGGTAGATTTTCTTGGCCACCGCCCGGAACTTTTCCTGCCAGGCACCGAACCCCTCCGCCGGAGCGGGGAAATCCATCACCGCCGCATCGACCACAAAGTACTTGCAGTCGTTGCCATACTTGTCCGACTTCGGCTGAAGATCCTTATCCTCCTCGATCACGTAGAAAGGATACAGCTTGTACCGGTCGGCCAAGCTCTTCATGATGTCGAACATAGGGCCTTCGCGTTTGCGAAACTCCACAAACAAAACATGTTCAACCCCACCGATCACGACAGTCTTTCCATCACGATACTTGGGGGAATAAGGAGCTAAAACAGCCTTCAGAGTAGCAACAGCAGCAGTGTCACTTGCGTCCACAATTGCATAGAGACGCACATTGTCTTTTTTTTGCATAAAAATAAAAATTTTGGGTTTTGTGGTAATATATTCAAATCATCAGAAGCACCACCAACTGATGACGACACAATCCATATAGAATACTTAAATAAGTACCGATGTTATATTTTAATTTTTTTCCAAATTCAAGAAAAAATTAGCCAAAAATTAAAAAAATCTTAAACTTGTCATGGTAAAAGAGTGAGAAACAAAAAATTGAGAAGATAAATAATGGAAGTAATAACCGATACCGCCGCACTTGAAAATTTATGCCAAGACCTGGCCAAGAATTCTTTTGTAACCGTTGATTTAGAATTCTTAAGAGAGCATCATTACTATGCGCAACTATGCCTGATACAATTAGGCTCAGAAACCCGCTGCGCCATAGTAGATCCGTTAGCCAAAGATTTAAATTTATCTGCCTTTTTTGAGCTAATGCAAAACCCCAAAGTCACCAAAGTTTTCCACTCCGGCAGGCAAGATATTGAAATTATTTATAACCTAAGCGGCAAGATCCCCACACCCTTATTTGACACTCAAGTTGCCGCCATGGTAACCGGTTTTGGTGAGGCTATCAGTTATGAAAATTTAGTCAGCCACCTATTGCATATAAGATTAGATAAAAGCAACCGCCTGTCAGATTGGAGCAAGCGTCCGTTGACCGATTCGCAACTGGCCTATGCCTTGTCCGATGTTACACATTTGGTTAATGTATACAAAGAATTGGCAAAGAAATTAACCACACTCAACCGCCAAGACTGGATAGCAGAAGAGATGCAAATATTAAGCGCCCCTGAAACCTATAAGGTCAACCCGCAGGAGGCCTGGCGAAAGATAAAACATCGCTCGCACAATGCCCATTTTCTAACGATTCTGAAAGAACTTGCCGCCTGGCGAGAAGAACGTGCCCAACGCAAAAATACACCACGCCAAAGCTACCTTAAAGATGATGTCTTACTCACCATCTGTACTGCCAATCCAGAAACCAAAGAAGAATTATGCCAGATTCGCAACCTGCGCAAAGATATTGCCTCCGGCAGACTTGGTGATGAGATTATGGAGGTTTTGGAACACTGCCGCCATATTCCAGAAAGCGAATATGTTACTCCCCCAAAAATCAAAGACTTGCCCGACAAAAGCTCCTCATTGTATGAACTATTAAAACTGCTTTTGAAAATCATCAGCCAACAAGAAGGTGTTGTGGCACGCCTCATTGCCACAGATGAAAATCTTCATGCCCTAAGCGTGTTTAAAGACAAAGATAATCCGGTCTTAAACGGCTGGCGCCACCAAATATTCGGTCACCAAGCAGATAATTTGCGTCGCGGCCAAATCGCCATTTGCTACAACCCCGAAACCAAGCAGATAGAATTTCTAAACTGCTAGGACATTTTTTGCAATAAATCCAATATACTAATGACCTTATCGCACCTAAGAGAATAAAAAATAGTCTGAGCGCTTCGTCTGGTTTTAACGATTCCGGCCTCCCGCAACACAGCCAGATGTTGAGACAAAGCAGACTGAGAGAGTTTTACTTTCTTTTCCAAATCACCGACACAAGACTCTCCGTCATAGAGATAATACAAAATTTCCAACCTTTTCTCATTACCCATTGCCTTAAGAAGTTTTGCGCAATCTGAAATTTTCTTTTTTTCCATTTGCCTAGCCTCCGTTTATGCCAAGAATCAACTATAACTAAGTTAGCATACAAAAAGTACTTCAACCAGTTCTAATAAAGCTAATTGCTAGCTATACTTAAGGATGAAAAACAAAGTTTACAAACAACTCATAACAAAGGTTGATATTATCAACTTAATATAATAAGATACTTTGCAGTCAAAAAGGAGCAGATAAGATGAACGCTGAAGAAATAAAAGATTTAAGTTTTGAAGATGCGCTTTCCCGCCTGGAGAATATAGTAAGAGAATTAGAAAGCGGAAGGATTAAATTAGACGATGCCGTCGCAGCCTATGAACAAGCCATAAGCCTAAAACAACTCTGCGAGACCAAACTTGAGGCTGCCAAATTAAAAATAGAAAAGATAGAAACTACTGCTGATGGCACATTGTCTGCAACAGAATTCACCCCGGAGGGCTTATCCCCGATAGATTCTTCTCCAAAGGCATAAGAAATGGAAGATTTCACAACTAAGCTTGCCCAATTTTCAAGTGACTTTAACAACAAACTTTCATCCTTGTTTAGCTTTCCCAAAGGCAAAGAAAAACGAGTATCTGAGGCAATGTTTTACTCCGTTTCGAACGGCGGAAAAAGGTTGCGTCCTTTTTTAGTCACCCATACAGCCAAACTTTTTGGCGTTTCGACTTCGCAAGCGTTTATCACCGCAGCGGCATTAGAGTGCCTACACAGCTACTCCCTTATTCACGATGATCTTCCGGCCATGGATAATGATGACTTGCGCCGGGGCAAACCCACTTGCCACAAACGATTTGATGAAGCCACCGCCATTTTAGCCGGAGATGGATTATTGACCTACGCCTTTGAGCTGATAAGCTCTGAAAAAAATCCCTTTTCCGCCGCTATCAAGTGCAAACTAATCAATTTACTGGCCTCTGCCGCCGGCGCATTTGACGGCATGGTTGCCGGCCAAATGCTGGATTTATACAGCGAAAAAGCTTCAGATATTGACAATCCTGAAGATATTATCAAACACATAGAAGAAATGAAGACCGGCCGCCTGCTGCGTTTTGCGGTTGAGGCCGGAGCTGTTTTGGGACAAGCACCTCAAGACAAATACGATTCTTTGATCACCTATTCTCGCAAGATAGGGATAGCCTTTCAAATTGCCGATGATATTCTGGACGTGGAAGGCTCCACCGAGCAGATGGGAAAGACCTTAGGCAAAGACGCCGCTCAAGGAAAATTAACCTTTGTAAGCCTGTATGGATTAGAAAAAGCTAAACAACTTGCAAAAGAGCTGATAGCAGAGGCCAAACACGCCTTAACCATCTTTGATCCGCAAGCTGATGATTTAAGAGATCTGGCAGACTTTATCATCCACCGTCGTAATTAATAGGTATCAATAAAAGTCAAATACACATATTTGGCTGTTGGCGACGGTGTTTTGATGATAACGCCAATGGCAACCCGGCCATCTGGTTTCAGGACTTTTATGGTTGGTTTTTGGTTAATACTTTGCAACAAGACCGTATCTTTGTCCAAAAGCTCCACATGCACAACCGGAATATCAATATCTTTTTTGGTTGGATTATTGATAAAGCCCTTTATCTCGAGATTTCTTCCCCCGTTTACATCGCGATAATTCCAATTGACATTTTGAAATTCAAGTCCTTCTCCCGGAATTTTGGCTCGGATTCCAAAGAGACGATATATGCCGTTCATAAAAGGCAGCGTCCTGACAATTTCGTAGCGATAATTATACATAAGCACCATCAAAAAAGCCGCAACAACCGCCCCGACAATTTTCATATTAAAACGGCGATTAAGTCCCAACATTGTTTTAAGCTGCAAAAGAAATCTTTTGTGCCATGGCAGTTGTTGTTCTGCCTGAAAAAGTTTTTCACTTTGTTCGGATAAGCGCTCAAAAATATCCTTAATATCAACCTCAGGCACTTCCAAGGCCGGCTGTTCTTCTTCCTCTTTGAGGTTTTCCTCTTGAAGTTTATCGGCCAACAACGGCCCCGATTCCTTTTCTGAAGCATCTTCAAACACCGGCTGGAGAACACTTTCACTCGTACCGGAGCGGTCAAATTTAAATACCTCGGAACAATTGCTGCAACGCAACCTTCTCCCTTCCTCTGGAATCAGGTTTTCATCAACTTCATAGCCCATATGGCATTTCGGACAATAGATATGCATGTGTTCACCTCTTGAAATCACATCATAGAATGAAAAAGCGTTTAATCAAAGCAAAAAAGTACTTTATTAAAAGAATAATTGCGATTATCTTGGAAGAAATTGAGATAAAGGAGACAGGGTTTGGCAGAAAACAGCAACAGCATTATAGAAATGCGTAATGTTGGCATCAGATACGATCAAGGGCCAGAGATATTGAGCGATATCAATCTTTCGCTCAAAAAAGGATCTTTTCATTTCCTGACCGGCAAAAGCGGTGCCGGCAAAACCTCGCTTTTGAGCATGATGTACCTTTGGCAACGCCCCAGCCGTGGAAGCATCAGTGTTTTTGGCAAAGACATCAACTTCACCAATCGGGATTCGCTTGCTTCTTTGCGGCGACGCATTGGTGTCGTATTTCAAGACTTTCGCCTGTTAGAACACTTAAGTGCCTTTGATAACGTTGCTTTACCCTTAAGGGTGTGCGGCATGGAAGAAAGAGAAGTTCGCAAACGCGTGAGTGAGCTTTTGAGCTGGGTAGAGCTGGACCGCCACATGTTAGACGCGGCCGCCACGCTTTCAGGAGGAGAAAAACAGCGAGTTGCCATTGCCAGAGCGGTTATTAATCGTCCGGAACTCTTGCTGGCAGATGAGCCCACCGGCAACGTAGATAATTTCATTGCTCCTAAGCTAATGAAGCTATTCGTTGAACTCAACAAATTAGGTACCACGGTTGTTATTGCCACTCACAGTGACAAACTGATAAACGATTTTGCATATCCCCGTTTGCATTTGCAAAACAGAGGCTTGCATATCTTATATCCGTCAGATAAAAGCGGCTTGGGAGGTAGCGATGTCTAAGAGTGTTTATATTGCCCGCAAACAAGAACTGCCGCTCAAAGGAGATTCGACCAGCTTATTTTTACAAGTGATTATCTCAATAGCCGTTTTTATTTTTGCAATCACTTTGTCGGGAGTTTTATCCATCAACTCGATTTTAGAGAACTGGAATCAGAGCATTTTGGGCTCTCTGACGGTTCAAATCATGCCCATAAACGATGCCAACCAGGAAAAAGCGGCGGCAGAAACTCTGGCTTACCAAGAAAAGGCCATTGAGTTTTTGCAAACGGTTGAAGGCGTCATCAAAGTGACACCTCTGGATGACGAGCAATTAAAGGGCTTGATTCAGCCGTGGCTCGGCGATGGTGTAAATATCGAAAATTTGCCAATGCCGCGAATTATAGATGTTAAGCTTGCCTCAGACGCCGAGATAGATTTTGCCAAGCTGGCCCAAGATTTGGCCGTAGCCTCTCCTCAGGCCTCGCTTGACAATCACAAACTTTGGCTAAGCAAGCTCATTCGCTTTGCTGACGGACTAAAACTGATAGCCCTAACCATTTTGTTGTTGGTAACGGCAATTTCAGCCGGAGCCATATTCTATACCACCCAAATGAGCTTGGGCCTGCACAGATACATCATAGAAATATTGCACATCATGGGTGCCAAAGATGCCTATGTTGCCCAGCAATACGCCAAACGGATGGCGGTTTTGGGTTTGATTGGGGGATTGTTTGGGCTGCTTTTTGCCATTCCGATAATTTTCTTTATTGGCTCGCTGGCCACACAAATAGAAGGCGGCATCATCAGTGAAGCCAATTTGAGCATTGGAGATTGGATCATGATTTTGATATTGCCGCTCTTTGCCATGACAATATCCATGTTCACGGCTTATTATACGGTTAAACGCACATTGCAAAAGATGCTCTGATGAAAAAATTTTTGATTATATCTGGATTGCTGTTGATGGCGCTATGGTTTGGAGGATTTTTGGTTTTTGCCTATCGCATCAACCACTATCCGGCGGATGAAAAGTCGCATACCGAGGCTGTTGTAGCCCTGACCGGCGGCCGATACCGAATTGCCGAGGCGGTAAATTTGCTAAACCAAGGCAAGGCCGATAAGTTATTCATCTCCGGCGTCAGCCAAGACAGCTCGCTAGATGAGATAAAGAAGAGGCAAAATCTTGAGATTGAAGATGAAAGCAACGTCAGTTTAGGGCACCAGGCCAAAGACACCTTTGGTAATGCCAAAGAAACGGTTGCCTGGCTGAAAAAGAACAAGATAAGCTCAATTCGTTTGGTAACCTCAAACTATCACCTAGACAGAAGCATTGCCGAGTTTAGGGCACAAGCACCGAATTTGCAAATAATCGCCCATCCGGTATATTCGGATAAGGTCAAAAAAAAGTGGTGGAAGAGTTGGCATACCTTCTCGCTTATTTTTGCAGAATATAATAAATTTTTATGTGCATATGTTCGCTGTAATTTTTTTCCGCGAGGTGACTAATGATTTTTATCCGTTCATTGCTGTTTAATATTGTAGGATACGGTAGTCTGGCAGTTGGTTGCGTGCTAAACACCATTATCGGTATTTTTTCGCAAAAGGCCATTATGAAAATTTGGAACTACGGTTTTATCCCGTTCTTTGCTTGGAGCTTACGATATATCGCCGGCATCAAAATAGAAATAAGGGGCAGGCAATATCTTGAGCAAGAGAATGCGATTTATGCAGGCAAGCATGAATCTGCCATGGAGACCTATGTCATGACAAGCATTATCAAACGCGGAACTTTTGTTTTGAAAAAAGAGCTGACATATATCCCGCTTTTTGGCTGGGCACAAGCATTGTATGGGATGATTCCCATAAACCGCTCAGCCGGCTCCGCCGCCATGAAAGATATGTTGCGCAAAGCCCAAAAGATGAAAGAAGACAAACGTCCGATAATTATTTTTCCAGAAGGAACACGCCGTCAACCGGGGCAAGAGCCGATCTACAAACCCGGCGTTGCTTTACTGTACCAACATCTGGACTTGCCGGTAATACCATTTGCCACCAACACCGGTTTATTTTGGAAAAAGAGCTCGTTTTTGCGCTACCCCGGCACGGTTGTCTTTGAATTTATGGAGCCATTGCCGGCAGGCCTTGATAAGAAACATTTTATGGAAGAACTGCAAAACCGCATAGAAACCAAATGCGCAGAGCTAAACGCAGAAGCAATTAAGAACTATCCCTACATCAAAAGCCATATGTATCAGGCAAAAAAAGATTAAAGGAGATTTCTCGTGAGTATCAAAGCGATTGCAGAAAAGATAAAAGCCCCCTTCACCTTTGTCAGCCACAAGATAAAGGAGGGTAAATGGTTTTTGGCCTCTTTTCTGTTTGCATTTATAATTGTACTCACATTCATAGACATCACCTTAAGCCGCAATGCGGCAATCAAGCAATTCAAGATTAACTTTTCAAGAATAATTAATAACCTAAACGAGGTTGGTTTAGATATTGCCTACGAGGATTTACAATTTAACAGTATTTACCCTTATCCGCTGATAGAGCTAAAAAATTTTCAGGTCTATAACTTAAGGAGCGAGCATTTGTGGAAATTAAAATTAGCTCAAATAGAATGCCGCCCCAATCTGCTCAATGCCGGAAAGCTAAATTTTGAAATTACGGGAGACGGAGAACTTTCTTTTGACAAGAGTTCTAAAAAATTAACGGCACAAAGAGCAGAACTGCTGACAGAGTTTGGCAAGCAAGGAAATTTCAAAGAACTTCAAACTTATATTGATGAGCTCAACATAAAAGACTTTGCCAAAGTAAAATCTTTTGTTTTGGCCATGAGAAAAAGCCAAAGCATCATCCCGGAAAGAGCCATCACCCCAACAGTTGAAAGCCATATAGAAATTCGCGATGTTGCCTTGAACGGCTTGCTAAACTACCCCCTCACCTCAGAGATAAAAAGAATATATGCAAAGTTTAATCTCATGGGAGAGATGGATGTGCAAGAAAGCTTGCCTCTGGCAGCCGAGACCTGGCTGCGCAACGGAGGGTTTATAGAAGTGCCATCACTGATTATCAATTGGGAGCCCTTGCATTTGGTGGGCCGCGGGGATGTCAGGTTTGATGAAAAATTTTCACCCAAAATACAAATGCAAACATCATCCAAAGCAATGCTGAATTTATTGGAAGATTTGCAAAATAAAAACTACCTGGACAAGAAAGGGGTTTTTGTTGCCAATATTTTGCTTGGGGCCAAAGCATTCAAACTGAGCAAAGATGATAAATATTTAACCATCAGCACCCCGATAACTTATCGGGAAAATAAGTTGGCAATAGAAAATATAACGGTCAAGACCCTTGATAATCAAAACGGGCAATAACCACTTTAGCTAGCCCATAGCGGCGCTCTTCTATATATTGATATTGCGGCGGCAGGTTTAGAATTTCATCATTACGCAGCTCAATTAAGCACCAGGCGGAGGGCTTTAGCATCTGCGCGGAAGCTATTGCTTGCAGAGCCGGCTCCGTTAACCCCTGATTATAAGGCGCATCCATAAACAAGACATCATAAGCATCACCGATATTTTTAAGTGTTGCGGCCGGTTGGCGATAGATTTTAAGTTTGTCTTTTTCCGCCGGAAAAAGTGCCAAATTTTTAAGCAAAGGGCGGATATCAATATCCACGGCACCAGCCTTTGCAAAACCTTGGGATAAAGCCTCCAAAGCAAAGGCGCCGGAACCGCAAAAAACATCAAGCAAAGACAATTCAGCGAAAGGGACATTTAGGCGAGAACGCAAAATATTAAACAAAGCCTCTCTGGCCCGATCAGATGTCGGGCGAACAGCCGCGCTGTCAGGAGATATTAATTTTTTGCCGCGATATTTTCCACCGATAATTCTCATAGCTCAAAAGTATTTCCGAGTTGTTCACGCAAGACTTTGGTCGGCACTTCTTTAGCCTCTCCCTTTTTAAGGGAGCCTAGTTGAAACGGTCCATAAGAAAGCCTGATAAGACGAGACACCTCAAGACCGATAGACTTCATCACTCGGCGGATCTCGCGATTTTTGCCTTCGGTCAAAGTAACATTGAGCCAGGTATTGGCACCTTGAGAACTTTCCATAGTGGCAGTAATCGGACCATATTCAACCCCGTCGATAACGGTACCTTTTTGCAAAGCCTGAAGTTTTTGCAAGTTAACAAAACCATGCACGCGCACTTTGTAGCGGCGTGCCCATCCATTGGAAGGAAGCTCTAACTTCCTTGAAAGCTCACCATTGTTGGTCAAAAGCAACAAACCTTCTGAGTTTAGATCCAAACGCCCAACCGAGATAACCCTCGGCAACCCGGCCGGCAGGTTTTCAAACACGGTCGGACGTCCTTTTTCATCTTTGTGCGAGGTAACAAGACCGACTGGTTTGTAATAAAGCCACAACCGGGTAAGTTCTTTTTGCGGAAGTTTTTCCCCATCGATTAAAATTTTTTCATCACCGGAAACGTTGAAGGCCGGAGTTTTGACCTCCTCACCATTGACGGTTACCCTCCCCTGAGAAATAAGTTCTTCTGCCATTCTACGAGAACAAACACCGGAGCGAGCAATAAATTTTGCCAATCTTTCTATCATTTTATGCTTTCCTTTTTGTTTTAGATTTAGCATAATCAAACAAAAATACAACAAAAAAGGAAAAAGATGGAAGCAAAAGACTACATGACAAAAGCCTTGGAACTCGCCCAAAGAGCAGCAGCAGAAGATGAGATCCCGGTTGGCTGCGTAATTATCAATCCCGAGACGGGAGAAATTGTTGCCGAGGCTTATAATAAGAGCCAACACAGTGAAGATGCCACTGCCCACGCGGAAATAAAAGCGATTCAAGAAGCCTGCCGCAAAACGGGGAGCAATCGCCTGCGCGGCATGGATATGTACGTGACACTGGAGCCCTGCACCATGTGCGCAGGTGCCATTTCTTTTGCCCGCATAGAAAATTTGTATTTTGGCGCCACGGATGCAAAAGGCGGAGCGGTAATAAGCGGGGTTAGGTTTTATGAGCAACCGACCTGCCACCACCGCCCCAAAGTCCACAGTGGCCTGATGGAGCAAGAATGTAGCCAAATCTTAAAGGACTTTTTTAAGAAAAAAAGAAAATAAGAAAACCGCCAAACGAAAAATCAGAAAATACGATTTGAAAGGCAAAAGTACCGGGGCCCAAACAGGGCACCCAAAATTTCGGCTGGTGGAATTTATAGAGTGATTTTAAAGGCGAGAAAAATTCTAATAAGCGCTAAGTAAAATTGATATGTTGATATCAATTTTGTCTGCAAGCTCTTTGGAACATCTTGCCTAAGCTAGGCAGCTACTGCATGCCGCAGCGAAGCTAGATGCCTAAGAAATAGAAGTACATGAATTTTTCGAGACCGCACAAAATTGCTCTAGAAAACCTCCAGACGAGATTTTCAAAAAGGTTGGAGAATGGTTCAGATAGAGCGATTTGAAAGGCAAAAGTACCGGAGCGTACATAGACGTACGTGAGGACACTTTTGACCTGAACAAATCACTCTAGATGGGCCATTATACGACCTTTTTGTCTTTGCCAATCGCGGTCCTTCACAGCCTCTCTCTTGTCATAGATTTTTTTACCGCGCCCGAGACCAAGCTCAAGCTTGGCAAGCCCTTTGTCGTTGAAGAATAATCTGATGGCAACCAAAGTTGCTCCCTTGCGTGCAAGCGCGTTAATGATGTCGATGATTTCCTTGTGCTTTAAAAGAAGCTTGCGATCACGCTTTTCGGCATGGCTGGCATAACCCTTGTTGGCATACTCGGCAATAAACATATTAGAGATATAAAGCTCACCGTCTTTTTCAATGCCGAAGGCGTCATTAATGTTGGCATGCCCCAAACGCAAAGACTTAACTTCCGTGCCGGTAAGCTCAAGACCGGCCACAAATTTTTCCTCAATCAGATAGTCAAAATGAGCGCGCCGGTTCTGGGCTACCAAACCGGTTGAAATATAGTCGCTTTTAACTTTCTTTGCCATTTGCCACCTTCATAATCTCAAAATACAAAGCACGTCTGACCTTGTATGGGAGCTCAGCATTAGCATATTGCGGAACAAATTGCAAGCACTTCTCCCATTCGTCGCGCCCCAAAACTTTAGCCTCACGCAGTTCAGGAATAATCCAAAATCTTTTTTGAGCAAAGATAATCTCACAGCCGCCCAAAGTGCAACCTTTGAAATTTTTGCTCTTGAGCTCTTGTGCCAGCCGCAAAAGCTCATCAGCCTCAGGGGCATAAGGCTTGTTGCCCGCACGTTGCAAAAGCTCTGCCAACAGACGATAAGCAATTTCGCTATGCAGAGTTGAGGGTAAATGAGCTGAAAAAGAAAAGATACTTTTGCCCAAATTCCGCACTCGATTGGCTATGATATTTTTGACCTCGTCTTCAAAATAAGCGCGGCTACGAGCCAATACAGCGGCCGTATCTGCCAGCCGTTTTTCAGAAAGCCCTATTTTGCGCTCAAGCTCTGGTAAAAACTTGCGAATTTTAACTCGCAAAAAATCATCGCTTTGGTTAGATTCGTCTTCCACCCACTCAATGTTTTTGGCCCTGAGATATGCTTTCAAATCATCGGGACTATCATCAAGTTGGGGGCGAATAAGGCAAATTCCGTCGCGATAAGTCAGAGGCTGCATACAAGAAAGCCCATATAACCCACTGCCTCTTTGCAACCGAAGCAAAAAAGTCTCTGCCTGATCGCGGCGATGATGCCCCGCCGCCAAAACAGAAACACCATGCTCTTTGCACCATCCGCACAAGAGAGCATATCTTGCCTCTCTGGCGGCGGCCTCAATATCGGCTGATGGCTTTTCCCCTTCCCAGGTTAGGATATGGTGTTCTATTCCAAAGCGTTGCATAAGCTCTGCCACATACTCAGCCTCTTGCCGTGAAGTTGGGCGCAAACCATGGTCAACACTCAAAGCAACCACTTTTCGCCCTATATCTTTGAGCTGCAAAACCAGTGCCAGAGAGTCAGCACCGCCGGAAACTCCGGCGGCAATAATTTGGTTTTCCAGAGGATAGCGCTCAAAGAAATCCTTCACCTATTTGCACTCCAAAGCTTTAGCAAAATTAGCAGCCTTGGTCTTGGTGGCCTCCTCAGCCTTCGGAAATTCGGTTGGCAAAGACTTAAAAGCGGTGCAGGCCTCCTCTTTTTTGCCAAGTTCTCTCATAGACATTCCAAGCTTGAGCAAGCTGTCAGCACCTTTGTTGCCGTCTTTATATTTTTCTAAACCTTTACCAAAAGCGACTGCTGCTTTGGCGTAATCCTTCTTTGCATAATAAGCTTCACCCAACCAATATTGAGCATTGCCGGCCAATTTGTGCTCGGGAAACTTGGTCATAACAGCGGTAAACTTCTGGGCTGCCTCATCATTGCGGCCGGCATTGATGGCATCCATACCTTGTTTATAAATATCTTCCGCAGATTGGGTTTTGACCGGGGCCAAATCATCACCTTTAGAGATAGCACCTCCCACAATTGAGGCGGGCGCATCTTTTGCCACCGGAGCCGAAAACTTTGGAGCCTCTGCCTGAGCTTGTCCCAATCCGCCGCCTTCAATCGGTTTGCCCTCATACATCTTGAAGCGGATATCAATATCCTTATTCATCACATCCAAGCGTTCGTTGAGCTTATTGATTTTGAACTCGAGCTCATCAATCTTGCCAACCGTTTGGCGCAAGGTCTCATCGAATTCACCCATTCTAACAGCCACACTCTGAGCCGAGGCCGGAGCGATTCCATCTTGTTTTTCGCGATAAGCCTGGCGTTGCAAAATCTGCACATCTTCCCTCAACTGATCAATTTCAGCCTGCAAAGCATTTTGTGCCTCAGCCGAAAAAGCCGGCAACAAAAGGGTTGAAGCCAACAAAGCGATTCTAAAGACCTTCATATCTACCTCATAAAAAAACAATAAACCTTGGAATAAGATAATTTACTTTTAAGATAATAACAAGCACAAAAAAAAGCGTATCCAAAGGGGATACGCTTTTTTCAAACTAACGACAGAATATCGATTAGTTACCGGCCTTAACAACGGTAACAGCACGACGGTTCTGAGCCCAAGCGGCTTCGTTGCTGCCCAAAACGGCCGGACGCTCTTTACCATAAGAAATGGTAGAAATGCGGTCAGCAGCAATACCTTGAGAAACGAGGTATTGTTTTACAGCGTTTGCACGGCGCTCACCCAAGGCCAAGTTGTATTCACGAGTACCGCGCTCATCGCAGTAACCTTGAACAACTACATTAACATTCTCATGTTTCTTCAACCATTTAACCTGAGTATCCAAAATCTCGGCAGAATCCGGGCTAATGGCAGAGCTGTCAAAAGCGAAGAAAACTCTGTCTTCAGCATTTTCCATAAAGTCACGAGCCATTTTAGATTCGCACTCGCTGCCGCCGAACAAAGAACTCTCGCTCAGAGAAGAACAGCCAGACAAGGCAATGATAGCACAGAACAAACTTAAAAGTTTTTTCATTTTATTATCTCCATATGGGTTTTAATATAAATGTAATCGTTAAATAACTAATACAGTTTTAACTTAAGCAATAAAAATTTAATTTTCAACACCAAAAACAAGAACTCCTCAAAAAAAGCATAAATTTTATCAAAAGGGTCTATTTTTTTGTTTTTGGCTTACAAATTTCGGCACTCAAGATCAATTTTCACTCAAAAGACCTTTTTCATCCGATTCTCAGATACAAGTTTTCTTAAAAAGAAAGTGTTTTTAAATAGATATCCCCCAGTAAACTGGGGGTTCTCTAGAAAAGGCACCATATGGTGCCTTTTCATTACAGCTCCAAACGGAGCTGACCTAAATCCTGG
>CASERH010000025.1 GCA_949290295.1 uncultured Pseudomonadota bacterium
ATCAAAAAAATATCAGGTCTTGACGGTATGGCTCATTTTGATCACCATACCCACAACCACTACCATTTTATTTGCCAAAAATGCAATAAGGTATATGATGTGCCTTATGATATCGCGCCACATTTGGCTCAAGATGTATTGGACAGATGTGGTATGATAGTTGAATCTTGCGATATTGCCTTGCGCGGTATCTGCAGCAAATGTAAAACCAACCACTAATCTTTATCAAGGAGTCTTAAAACATGGAACTCAAAGGATCTAAAACCGAAAAAAATTTGATGGATGCTTTTGCCGGCGAATCTCAAGCTCGCAACAAATACACCTACTATGCCTCCAAAGCCAAAAAAGAAGGCTACAACATTATTGCCGATAAGTTTGAGCAAACAGCCAACAATGAAAAAGAGCATGCCAAAATCTGGTTTAAGCTTCTTCATGGCGGCGATGTTCCTTCTACAATGGACAACCTCAAAGATGCAGCCGCCGGTGAGCATTATGAGTGGACCGATATGTATGCCCGCATGGCCAAAGAGGCTAAGGAAGAAGGTTTTACCAAGATTGCCGCTTTGTTTGAAATGGTTGGCAAAATTGAGAAAGGACACGAGGAAAGATATCAGGCCTTGTTAGATTCTCTTTGTGAGGGAACTATCTTTGAGCGCCCGACAAAAGTTATTTGGGAATGTGCCAACTGCGGACATCGCGTTGAATCTCCCAAAGCTCCCGAGAAATGCCCTGTTTGCGACCACCCGCAAGCTTATTTCTTTGAGTTGCAAGAACAATTCTAAACTTATCTAACTTTCTAAAATAAGGCTGTTAAACTAACAGCCTTATTTTTTTGTTTATCAATGCAAAAGGTTGATTGACATTAGTTGTATTTTTTGGTATTCTAGATAAAGAGAATATGTATATGAGGAGAGGTGTCATGCAGAAGCGTGGACTTTATTTTCTGGTTGCCCTTAGTGCAGTAAGCTTTTTAGCCAGTTCAGCTTTGGCTAAGGTGTGGTTGTTACCAGATTATCAACAGCAGCAATTTTATTCTCACAGAAAAAACGATCCCAATCAAAACCATAATTCATCAAACACTTCTGATCCGAGCAGGCAGTCTTGCTCTAGTTATGGCGGCATAGAGGCTTCTTCTCTTGCCGCGGGTATTGTTTGTGAGAGTCCTTTTTATATTGGTTCCACTAAGTGTTGTAGAGCGTCTTCTTGTTCTTCGGACTATAAATATACCAGCAACAATTGTGAGCAAAAAGGCATGATTGGCGGAGGGCAAAGTTGTACCGATGATTCAGGTACACACTATACAACGTGCAAGTGTAGCCCATCTTTATACCCATACTCTTCATCTTCTTGCGTGCCTGAGTTAAGTGGAAATTCTTGCACCGATGATGAAGGAACACACTACCAAGAATGTGTGGAAGATCCTTGTGCAGACAAGGAGGAAGTATCTTGCGCAAAAGCTGTCGGTTGTGCTGAAACTTGTGGCGATATATGCGTGCAATGTAACCCCAAACCAGATTGTGATGCAGGAAGCCATTGGAATGATGATTTAGGCTGTGTCCTTGATACTTGTCCTGTTGGATATGCCACATCATCCGGAAAAGATGATCTCTGTGGTCTGGCAATTTCTAATAGTCACTGGGAACTTGGTGTTGAGGCTAGCGGACAGGTTGGTAGTGATCCCTGCTATAATTGTATTTTGACCTGTGATGAAGGATACGGCGACTATGATACCTATTGGTGCAACACAAAGCCCAAAACCATAGACTGTGAAACTTTGGGGTATTCAAAAGCATCAACGGGATTGATTATGTGCGCTAATGGGATGAAAAAAGTTTTCTGCCCGTTTGATACAACCTATTATACCTGTGTCGGGATTGCTAGTGGTCTTTTATAAGGAGTAAAGTCATGAGAAAATTAACATATATCATTACACTTTGTTGTGGCACTGTTTTATTGAGTTCTGTTTCTGCTTGGGGAGCTCGGACCGATCTCGTGGGGGGACAAGGATTTGAAAACGTAAACGATCAGCTTGTTGGGGGCGCTCCTGATATAAATGAAAATCCTCATGATCCAGATAGTGGCTTGGGTGATACGACATTTATTGGCGGCGGTAGCAGTGGCGGAAGCTCCTCTGGATCTACGGAAACCTCTGATGACACAGATGCGGGATCTTCATCAGGCGGGCTTGAACATAGCTTTATTGGAAACGGCCTTATTGGAAACATAGAGACCACTCCAGGAATATCTACTCCCGTTGATACTCCCGATGATACTCCCGATGATACTCCCGATGATACTCCCGATGATACGTCTGATAGTACTTCGGAAAATGATTATGTCGGTTCAGATAATCTTGAATGCATGAGTGTTTCTTGCGCTTCTTTGGGATACTCTCAGAAAACTGTTGCAAACTGTGTCAAATACATTAAGTGTCCGTTTGATACTTCTTATCAGGCTTGTGCTCAATATAAAAACGAATATACTCTTTCGATATGTCCTACCGGAGGTATTTGTGAGGGCAGGTATAAGTTAACCGGTTGCAGTAGCGGTTATGCTTTAGTTAACGGAAGATGTGTAAGTACGGCTATCACTCCTGTTTGCTCTTTGGGTGAGGAGCTTGGCACCATTGAAGGAGATACATCAGGACAGCAGAGTTGTTATAAATCTGCTTGTGCTAAAACTTCCAGTACTGCACTTTCTGGAGCAGATGAAGTCGCTGTGCTTGAAAGCGGAGGCAAGGTTATTCTCTCTTGCTTGAGTGGGTACAATGAAATAAAGACCGTTGACGGATGTATCTCTTGTATTGCAAATCCCACTGTTTCTACTGGTTGTGATTGTGAATATGGTTATTACACTTCAAGCAGCGGAGCAAAGGTTTGCTGCGGAAGCAATGGTATAGATCCGACGGATCCTTTAGGGTTGAGGTTGTGTATTATGTGTAGCTCTTTTTGCCCTATGGGTTATAACTACAAGAGTAACAATGTTTGTCCGGCTTGTAGCACCTATGGCTACAAGGAATCTTCAACCGCTCCCGGTTGCTATGCTTGCTGTACCTATCAAGATAGTAAGCAACTCGGAACGTGTAAGGGATGTGCAAGCATTTCTTAGTTGCCAATCTTTCCTAAAAAGAAACCTCGCTTCTGCGAGGTTTCTTTTTAAATTTTTACCCTATAAGTTGAGCTTATAGGGTAAAAATTTGTAAAAATCTTAAGCTAACTTCAGATCACCGGCTACGGTTTTGCCTCTTTCGGTCATCAGCTCATAGCTGATTTTGGTGCCCTCTTTCAAGGTTCTGAGGCCTGCTTTTTGCACGGCTGAGATATGTACGAAAATATCTTGCTCACCTTCATCCGGGGTAATAAATCCATAACCCTTTTTATTGTTAAACCATTTTACTGTTCCTGTTGCCATAACTTCATATCCTTTTTAATAACAGGTTGATAACGAGGGCTCTAAGTATATTTTAATACCCTGCCCTATAACTATCTGGTCGGTGGTGTGACAATTATTTTCTAAAAATCTCTTTAACCACGAGGTTAGTTAGTTATGGTTTCAGTCTAGCCCAACTATTTTACTTTGCAAGCAATATTTTTTTACTTTGTAATCTGTAAAAAATGCCAATCAAGATTATTTATAATCTGCTTTAACTCTATTCGCGAAAGGATTTGTTTATGAAAAAAATTTATACTGTGGCCGCCGTTTTGGCTATGGCTCCGGCTTTGATGATTGCTGCCTGCAACCAGGCCAATGCTCAACGTAGGAATACAACTTCTCATGATGTGGAGCCGGTTGATTTCACTGCTGTCAGCGATGCTTCTGCCCAAAATGTGAATAAGGGCGAATGCAATTGCGGGCAAGACAAGAAATGTCTTAAAGAATGCAAAAAAATGATGAAAAAAGACCAGAAAATGCATCATGAAAAAAAAGCAAAAAAAGGCAAAAAACATCACGACAACATGATGCGTGAACAGGCTGAAGATATCAATGAAAATTATACCAAAGCCCTGCACAAGATTGAAAAATCATCTTTCTCTCCCGAGCAAAAAGAACTCTTAAAACAACAAGCTGAGCAAAATCGCAAGTGGGCTTTGCAAAAGATGAACGAATATCAGCAACTCATGCAACAACAGATGCAAGCCAGACAAAAGCTTGATATGCAAGCCTTGATGAAAGATAAGGACAACCGCAAGCTTATAAAGAGAATTTCTGAAATTCCTTTTGAGGATTAATTATCCTTGAAACGGCGAAAACCCCGGAGTTGTTTCCGGGGTTTTCTTTTTTATCTCCAAATCTGCAGTTCCTCTATCGAGCAACGCGGATGGTGGAGACCACAGTTGGGATCATCGCATGGGCTGCGCAATATGGCCGCGCCAATGAACACCATGAAATACATGCCAAACAAAATCAGAGAAATTCTATTTTGGTTTAGCGGATTGCCGTTACCCTGCAGAAATATTCCCAGGCCATGCCAGAGAATAAGTCCACCAAAGAGCAACCACATGAAAAAATCCTCTGCAATGCCCATAAAACACAGAGCACCGATGAAGGTAAATACAATCGTCGGAATAGTGTTAATTGGTTTTAATGTACCTCTTTTGTACATCCACACACTGTTGGCAATTTCGCCAAAAACGCAAAATGCAATAGCAAGGCCGTAAAAAGTTAACATAGTAATTGGGTTTTAGGGGTTAATAATTTCTTTTTCTAATTGAAAACTTTTCTCTAACCTATTCTTTTTTACTGATTTTGGCAAGTTTTTTCGTATGAAAATTTTTCTTCACAAATTAAAAATATTTTGTTATCTTGCTTTGGCAATCTGCGGCAATGGGGCTCGCGGATATTTCATTACGTTATGAAAAGGAATAAACATTATGACTTTAAAGAAAACCAGAAAAGAAAATTATCCTGAATGGTACCAATGTGTGGTCTCTGAGGCCGATATGGCCGAAAACTCTTCTTCTCCGGGGTGCATGGTTATTAAACCTTGGGGATATGGCTTATGGGAGCGCATCCGTGATGTGTTTGATGAGAAAATCAAATCCACCGACCACGAAAACTGCTATTTTCCAATGTTTATTCCGCTTTCTTTCTTCCAAAAAGAGGCTGAACACGTCGATGGCTTTGCCAAAGAAATGGCGGTTGTTACCCATTCTCGCCTTTCTATGAAGGACGGCAAACTTGTACCTGATTCCAAATTGGAAGAACCCCTCATCGTCCGTCCGACTTCTGAGGCGATTATTGCAGACTCCTTCTCCAAGTGGATTAAGTCTTATCGCGACCTGCCGGTGCTTGTTAACCAATGGGCAAACGTTGTCCGCTGGGAAATGCGCCCTCGTCTTTTCTTGCGCACACGTGAATTCCTTTGGCAAGAAGGCCACACTGCCCACGCATCCGCTGAGGAGGCCGAGGCTGAAACCAAGAGAATGCTTGAAGCCTATCGTGAGCTTTGCGAAGATACCCTGGCTATGCCGGTTTTGGTCGGCCGCAAGCCCGAGCATGAGAAATTCCCCGGTGCGGTTGACACCTATTGCGTGGAGGCCATGATGCAGGATGGAAAGGCTCTGCAGGCCGGAACATCTCACTTCTTGGGGCAAAATTTTGCAAAATCTGCCAACATAACCTTTGTTAACAAACAAAATCAGCCCGAATATGCCTATACGACTTCTTGGGGCGTTTCTACCCGTCTTATCGGCGGTGTTATCATGACCCATGCCGATGATGAAGGTATGGTTGTTCCGCCAAAAATCGCCCCCTACCAAATCGTTATCATCCCGGTTGTTAAAAATCCGGCAGATGAAGATGCCGTTATGGCCTATATCGACGGTATCAGAAAAGAATTGTCTGCCCAAACCCCGTTTGGTGAAAAAATCCGTATCAAGCTCGACAAGCGCAATAAAGCCTCGGTTGATAAATTCTGGGAGTGGACAAGAAAAGGTGCGCCGATTATTCTCGAAATCGGAAAGCGTGATGCTGATGCCAATAACCTCATGGTTAAAGAGCGTCTAAAATTCGGCACCGCTGAGGCCAAGCAAATTCTCTCTAAAGACGAGTTTGTGACCTCTGCTGCCTCCCGTTTGGAGCAAATTCAAAAGCAAATGTTCCAAAAAGCAAAAGACCGTTTGTTTGCCAATATCCGCACGGATATCGTCACACCTGAAGCCTTCAAAGCTTATTTCGAGCAATCTAACGAGTGGATTGAAGATGGCAAGCAGGGCAAGGTTGCTTTTGTTCGCGGCAAGTGGAGCGGAGATCCGCAAAGCGAGGAGCTCCTCAAGGCCATGAAAATCACTATCCGTTGTATTCCGTTTGACCAATCCGGTACGCAAGGTGTTTGCCTGCTGACCGGCAAGCCTGCGACAATGGATGTTATTTATGCCCGCTCCTACTAACCGGGGAACGCCCCGGGGCGATTAGCAAGCTGTAACCCGCAAGACTAAAAAGCCGCTCTATGAGGGCGGCTTTTTACGGCTTGCTGGCGCAAGTGCCATAAACAAACAAATACTGCCCTCTTGCACAAATTAATTGCATTTTAATTTTTCTGCTCTAATATCATCACTGCAGACGTGAGTTACGTCTGCGGAGTGTCAGAGCTCCTTCCAAGAAAAGAACAACTCCTTTTACGGGGAGCCGGGGGTATAAGGCTATGCTCGAAGAACCCGGACTGTTCTTGGACAGTTCTGAACTCCCCTCCTTGATTTTTCAAGGAGGTTTCTTTTTAATAAGAAATTTAGGAGTTTGAAACGATGAACTATAGAACCATTCAAGAAACCTGGCGGCAAGAAATCGGCCCGCAATTAAGGCAAATCAGGCTAAATAAAAGGCAAACAATCAGCTTTGTGGCAGGGCAATTAAAATTTCCCGTCGATTGGATTGATATAATTGAGTGCGGTGGTAAGCTCTCTCTTAAAAAATATCTCCGCCTCATAAAATACTATGGCAAAAAAATCCATATCCAACTGACTGACTAACAAAAACCCCGCCGGGGGAAATTCCTAGCGGGGTTTTTGTTGGTAGCTTTCTACATTCCGGCCAACATTGAGGCGCGAAATGCTGCTTGATGTATAAAAGAGTGTGTCTTGCTATATTCTTCCTTATATTTAGCCAAATCTCTATCAAACTCCTTCATATTGCCGCCTATCTGAATATAGCGATACAAGGCTACATCCACATAGTGGCTATCTGTCTCATACGGAAGGTGATTCTTGATTACGGCTACGGCCTTGGAGGCATTGAACTTGATTATCACTTCTTGAAAAAACACATGTTTGGTGTTGATATCTTCTCCAACACCGCGCGCATCAAACAAGGCTTCAAATATTTGTTCCTTATCAATATTCGGCGATGATATTCTACTTAAAAAATCATACCCGTGGCTGGTTTTTTCCTCTATCATAATAGCCTCCTTTTTTGAAGGGATTTTATATTATTCAATATAACATAAATCTCGCCGGAAGGCAACCTTTTTGTAACAAAACTGTAACACTGTTTATAGTAAAAATTATCTTATTACCCGGCGCAAAATTTCATCCGTTTCAACATATTCCACCGCGCGTTTAAAACTCTCCGGCTCTGATAAAATCGTATAATAATCTTTCTTTATGGTGGGTGCCATTCTCAATGCGGAAATAAACTCCTCTCGGTTTAGTGGACGCTCGGCTACAAAATCAAAAAATCCGGTCCTGCTTAGTATTTCTCTGACATCATTCGTGGTGGGATTGTTTTGCAGCAATGCACACAGATAAGTGGCCACGCCGACTTGAATACCATGCATTTGCGGATATCTCGCCAGCGCATCTAGAGCATGGGATATTAAATGCTCTGACCCGCTGGCCGGACGCGAGGTACCGGCCACTTCCATTGCAATACCCGAAATCAAAAGTGAGTTGGTCAGACTCCTTTGAAACTCCGGTGAATGGATATCAAAACTATGTTTGATGAACAATAAGTCCAGCGAGTTATAGGCCAAAAGCGAGGCAAAATCATTGTAGCGCTCAAAACCTTTTTGAAAAGATTTCTTCCAGTCCCACAGAGCCGTGACTTTGGATATCATATCTCCAAGCCCTGAATAAAAACAAGCATCTGGACTGCTTTTTATGATACTTAAATCTATCACCACCCCAAAGGGAATGCTTGCCTTGATGCTTTTTCTTCTGCCATCTACCAACAGTGAACAATTGGGACTGCAAAAGCCATCATTTGATGTTGAGGTCGGAATCGAGATATAGGGCTTTTTTAGCAAATGCGCACAATACTTTCCAAAATCCAAAGCCTTGCCGCCGCCAATACCTAATATCACATCTATGTTGTTAGGCAGATTAAACGCTACCCGATTGACCTCTTCTATATTGATAAACCTGACATCTTGCTTGTGTAAAACCGTGATACCATATGGTCTGATACTTTCTTGCAGACCCTCTCCAAAAACGGCCTCCAGCCCTTCGCCCCAAAAAACGGCTATATTCACCATATTTTTATCTATCAGATATTTGCCGACTTTGGCCAGCTTGCCCTCGCCTATCTTTAATAGATAAGGAATATTTATCTGCTTATTAGGGAAAGGAATAAACGCCATCTATACCTCCTTGAGATATTTCAAAATATCCCCAAATGTGGTGAACGGGTGGGTGTTTATTTTATTCTCTTTACATTTTTCCAGCAAGTATTTTTTTGCAAAGACAACATCTGCCTTTTTTGCCGCTAGGACATCCGGTGGGCCATCTCCGGCAAAAACGACTTTGCGGCCTTCTTCTTGCAAAAATCTTACAACACCTGCTTTTGATATTCCAACTTTTTCATCATAAAACGGGCTGTTTTTCGGCGGAAATAGTTCTAACCCTTTCTTGCTGTCATAAACCCCGTGGTTTGTCACCAGATGAATATCATATTTTTCTATGATACCTCCAATCAGTCTATTGATGTAGTAGTCACATCCGGCCGAGGCAATGTAAAAAGGTATTCCCTTCTCATGACAATAGGCGGCCGTTTCTTCCAAGTGACTATCTGTGTAAATTGTATCTATAAATCTTTGCAGTTCTTTCTCGCTGATGTGCAGTTTTGCAAACACACCCCTCATGGCTGCAAGGTGGCTTATCTCCCCTCTCATGTATCTTTCCCACGGCTCTAAATCCTGCGGAGTTAGAAAATGCTCCACCACATACCAGAAAAAATCATTCTCACTCACCGTGCCGTCAAAGTCGCTTACCAATGCCCATTTATTGCTCACTTATCTCTCCTTTTGATGTTTATTTAATTTTACATAATAATCCTTTATTTTTAATAAATTTTTTGTTACACTCTCTTCTTGTCGGATTAACATTTTAACAAAAGAGATATGATACTTTTAATTTTTTATGCCGTTATGGCTATTGCCGTTTCCTTCCTTTGTTCGGTTATGGAAGCTGCGCTCCTTTCTATTGTTCCCAGCTATATTGCTCAATTAGAAGATAGTAACCCAAAACTTTTTCACAAGGTCTCTCAACTAAAAGCTAATATTGATGAGCCCTTGGCCGCAATTTTGTCTCTTAACACCATTGCTCATACCGTCGGTGCTACCGGCGTGGGTGCACAAGTGGCTAATATTTATGGGCAGTCATATATCGGGTGGGCCTCCGGTATTATGACCTTTCTTATCTTGGTGTTATCGGAAATTTTGCCCAAATCCATTGGAGCTAAATATTGGAAACAGCTTATCCCCTCTATGGTGGTGGTTTTGCGTGCCATGATGTTTTTGATGAGGCCTCTCATCTGGATGTCTGCTCTTATCACCCGCTGGTTTGAAAACACATCTAACGATGCCTCCAATATTCGTGAGGAAATTAAAGCTCTGGCCAGAATGGGTAAGGCCTCCAAAGTGTTGGAAGAAAATAAATATCGTATCATCACCAACATCATTAATCTACCTGCCGTTAAGACCAAAGATATTATGACGCCGCGCACCGTTGTACACACCGTGCGCCCGGGAATGACCATTAAAGAATTTGATAAGTTTTTAACCAAAACCCCGTTTTCTCGTTTTCCGATTGTTGATGAAAAAGAAACAACATTTTTGGGGTATATCCATAAATCAAGCTCTGATAAGGCCAAAGACACCGATCTTGTGGATGACTATGCTCGCAAAATGCGCAGCTTTGCTCCCACCGCCAGACTTGAGGATGTCTTGAACGCCATGCTTGAAGATCACAACCATATGGCCTTGATTATTGACCAATTCGGAAACTGGGAAGGTATTGTCACCATGGAAGATATTATTGAAACCATTTTGGGAAAAGAAATCATGGATGAGACCGATACCGTTTCTGATATGCGCCAATATGCAAAAATCAAATGGAAACATAAACAAGAACAAAAAGGTATTGTCGTGGAACAAACACGGCAATAAGTTCTAGCCCTCTTAAACTCCTTGTTTGCGTGCTTATATTCATCACTGCAAAACAAGGAGTTTTTTTATGGCTGAAATGAATATTTCTCTGAAAAATCTGTTCAAACACAACGCCGCCGAAATCACCGATATTTTGCTGAAAGAAACAAACGGGGATCCTAAACTCGCTTTGCAAAAACTAAATACCTACCTGCAACGCGGCTTTGCGCAAATCTCCGATATAGCACAAGCCAATTTGGCCAAACACCGGTTGGAAGATCTTGTGCGTGAGCAATCTAACACCTAAATCAAGGAGTATCTTATGGCTAATCAACTATCTACTCATAACAATAATCAAAAGCTTTCTTCTTATAACCAGCAGGGAGAATTGAGAAACCTCATTCATCACTTTTGGAATATGTTGGACTTTGCCAACCATTCAGAGGCTCATTCTTTAGAGCCTAAAATCGAAGTGGCCGAGAACAAAAACAATGTTACCGTAACTGCTGAAATTCCCGGCGTGCCGCAAGAAAATATCGACGTTGAAATTTCTTCTGACGGTTATCTTACCATATCGGGGGAGAAAACTCATCAGGTTGAGCAAAACAGCGAGGGAAGTTATTTCTCTGAAATCACCTACGGAACAGTACGCCGCAGTGTGCCTCTGCCTTGGGATTTGGATTTCAAAAACGCTACGGCAGAATATGAGGATGGTGTTTTGCAAATTATGATTCCAAAATCTTCCTCCGAACAGACAAAGCGTAAAAAAGTCAGCGTTTCTCGCACAAACAAAAACAGCTCAAACAAAAAGAAATCTTAACCTCTCAAAAAAACGGCTGCTTGTTTTTCCAACCGGCAGCCGTTTATTTTTTGAGGCGTTCGACCTTATTTCTGGCAATGTTTAACACCGCTTCAAAGTTATCTGCCTTATCAACCTTATTACGTCTTATAAAGCCGCATTTTTGACATTTTTGCACCAGGACATATTGGCCGCCTTTTATCTCCACATCTATCGGCTCCATCAGACCACCGCAATCTGCTGCTCTGTCACCGGGGTTGATATCTACGTGTTTGGAATATAAGCAATGCGGGCAATGATTGGTGTATCCGTTGCCTTTTACCTTTGCACCGCAGTGCTCACAAACAAAATCTTCTTCTCGGCGTGAAAATTTTTTCATTTGGTTTTCTCTCGTTTTCTGGTCTCAAGACTATACTTAAAACTTGTATATTTGCAAGCAATAAAAAAATACTTGCAAATTATTTTTATTTGGCTAATTATAGGGACATCCGAGAATCGGGACTTAGCTCAGCCTGGTAGAGCGCTTGCTTTGGGAGCAAGATGCCGTTGGTTCGAATCCAATAGTCCCGACCATTCTTTGGTTGTTTATCCGTGGTCCCGTAGCTCAGCTGGATAGAGCAACAGCCTTCTAAGCTGTGGGTCAGAGGTTCGAATCCTCTCGGGATCGCCACTTCTTCAAGCCTGGTATCTTTACCGGGCTTTTTTTACAGTTATAATTTTTCTTGAAGGATTTTGATATGTTGGGACATTTTGATTTACAGGAATTTATCAGCGCGTTTTTCGTTTTATTCGCCATTATTGATATCCCCGGATCCATTCCCATTATCTTGGCTTTGAGAAAACGCGGACGCAAAATCAATGCCACCAAAGCGACCCTCCTCTCTTTTATGATGTTTATTCTCTTCTTCTTTGTCGGAGAGGCCTTTCTGACCTTGTTTAATGTTGATATTGCCTCTTTTGCTATTGCCGGCTCACTTATCATCTTTGTAATGGCTTTGGAAATGATTTTGGATATCAGAATCTTTCAAGAAACTGATGATGCTCCCAAAGATTCGACCTTCTTCCCCGTCGTTTTTCCGCTTATTGCCGGTGCCGGTGCGCTCACTACTCTTATCTCTATTCGTTCTCAGTACGATAACATTAATATCTTATTGGCTGTTACCGCCAATATGTTGGTCATCTACATCGTCCTTAAACTCACCAAACGTCTGGAACAGTGGCTTGGTGCCGGTATCCTGTATATGGTGCGCAAATTTTTCGGCATCATTTTGCTTTCCATTTCGGTTAAGCTCTTTACCAGTAACCTCACGCATTTGATTGACACATTTATCCGCGCCGATAACTAAAAAAAGAGCTCCCTTCCTTGGGAGCTTTTTTCTATTTGCCTAATTTGATATACTGAGCAAAACTGTAACTTTCACTGCGGCTCAGGATTAAGTGATCCAGCAAGTGGATGCCTACTGAAGCGCAGGCCTCGTTTATCCGCTCTGTCATTGCAACATCTGCCTTTGAAGGTTGGACATTGCCCGAGGGATGGTTATGAACCATAATGATTGATGATGCATGGTGCGCCATTGCCGCTTTCAGAACCTCTCTGGGATGAATGGCGACACTGTTGATGGTGCCTCTTTGCATTATCTCTTGTCCGATGATATGCAATTTGCTATCTAAATAAATCAGCCTGAACTCCTCAACATCCGAATAACACATGGCTGAGCGGCAGTAGTCAATCAGAGAATCCGTGTTCATGATTATCGGACCGTCCAGTGATTTCAAATTCTGCCACGAGGTCCTTTGGGCGGCAACGTTTATCACCTTCAAAATCGTAACGGTATTCTCTTTTACGCCGGGAATGGACATCAGTTCTTCTTTAGGCGCGTTAATAACGCCTGCAAAACTCTCAAAACGAGAAATCAACATCTTGGCCAGGGGCTTTACGTCTCTCCGCGGTAGAGCAATTGTCAGCACCAATTCCAACAATTCATAATCGGCCATATCTTTGCCGTCGCCAAGCAAAAATCTTTGTCTTAAACGCTCCCTATGGCCGATATAGTCAGGTTGTTTTTCTGTCTTAATCATGAAAGTTCTCAAAGTTTGTATGGCGGTTTATCAAGCCCTTTGGGGGAATATGTAAATACCTCGTAGCCGTCTTTGGTGACCGCCAAAGAGTGCTCAAACTGCGCAGACAAGGTCTTATCCCTGGTGACTGCCGTCCAACCGTTTTGGAGGATGATGCCATCCGGTTTGCCGATGTTTATCATCGGCTCAATGGTGAAGAACATTCCCTCCTCCAGCAATGCGCCGGTTCCTTTGCGGCCGCAATGCATAACATTGGGTTCATCGTGAAAAACTTGTCCTAACCCGTGCCCACAAAACATATCAACGACCGAATAGCCATATTTATGTGCCCATTCCTCAATCACGGCGCCGATATCACCAAGCCTTGCACCGGGGCGGACGACATCTATGCCGCGCATCATGCACTCATAGGTCACATCACACAAACGTTTGGCTTTTATCTTTGGTTTGCCGGCATAATACATACGGCTGGTGTCGCCGTACCATCCGTCAACAATCACCGTGACATCTATGTTGACGATATCTCCGTCGGCTAATTTTCTCTCATAGTCCGGGATACCATGGCAAATAACATGATTGATGGAAATACAAGTTGATTTTGGGTAGCCCCTGTAGCCCAAGCATGCCGGAATTGCTCCGTGGCTGACAATAAACTCCCTGCACAAATCATCCAAATAGCCGGTGGTGACACCTACCTCAACATAGGGGGTTATATAGTCCAAACATTCTGCCGCCAGCTTGCCGGCAACACGCATTTTCTCAAAATCTTTCGGATCATCATGAATAACGATACCATCCTTACGTTTATAAGACACGGTTTTATTCCTCTTCTTAATATTGAATTGTCATTAGATGTGACAGTGTTACACTCTTTTTATCTATATTGCAACCATAACCAATAAAATTCAAACCATTTTTTGCCTCATCAAAAATTTTGGCTGCCGCTAATGGAGAATATTTCCAGCTAAATTTGATGTCTTGGCAATCTGTTCTTGGGATAATCATGAAGGCATAGGTTTCACATCCTTTGGTTCTTAGGCGTCTCATCTCCTCAAACATTTCCAGCTCAAAGAAGTTTACCTCCATCGGAAAAACCGCACTACCGCCAAATTTATGATAAACATTGGTCACAAATACAAAAGCCTTTTTGCCTGATTTATTGCTCAACTCAAAGTCTATATGCGGCAAATGGTCTTCCGCCTCTAAGCGCCGACACTCATCATATTCTGCAAACTCTGGCAAGGCGCCTTTCAAGAATGCTTCTTCAAACAAATCATTATTGCGATTGGGGCGTGCGTATATTAGGCTTCCGCCTTCTTCCATAAACTCAACCTCATATGGCACTTTTCGATTGCCGAGAGTAGCCGGTCTTACATAAACAATTGTTTCTTTCCTGCACATCTCTGCAATATCAAAGACTCCGCAAAAGGCCGGATGCTGGGAATCGTCTGCAAACTTCACATCTAATATGATGCCGTTGTATTTTCCCGCTACTTTGGCTTTGACTAAATCTTCTGTTATTTCCAACTTTTGTTCCTCTTAAATCTGAATTATCTGAAATATTATATGATTTTCTTAATTTGGCAAGAATATGTGTTGTTTTGATTGCTTTTTTTGTAAAAAACTGCTAGACAGATGAACAAGTTTGCATTATCAATGTGAGGTTAATGTTTTTAAGATTTCGGGAAGTGTAAAATGACAACAACGGTTAAGCAAATCAGAAACACCTTTTTAAACTATTTTGCCAAGAACGGGCACAAGATTATTCCTTCTTCTTCTTTGGTGCCGAACAATGACCCTACCCTGATGTTTACAAACTCAGGCATGGTGCAGTTTAAAAATATCTTTACCGGCAACGAGACGGCTCCGTTCAAACGCGCAACAACTTCTCAGAAATCCGTGCGCGCCGGCGGCAAACACAATGACTTGGACAGTGTCGGCTATGATGTGCGCCACCATACCTTCTTTGAAATGCTCGGAAACTTCTCTTTTGGCGATTATTTCAAAGACGAGGCCATTGCTTTTGCCTGGGAACTTGTCACCAAAGAATTCGGCCTCCCGAAGGACAGATTAGCCGTTACCGTTTTTCACACTGATGATGTTTCCCGCAATATCTGGCGCAAGGTTTCCGGCCTGCCGGAAGACCGCATTATCGGCATCAAGACCAAAGATAATTTCTGGCAGATGGGTGATACCGGTCCTTGCGGATATTGCTCTGAAATCTTTTATGACCACGGCGAGCAAGTTTGGGGCGGCCTCCCCGGAACTCCCGAAGAAGACGGCGACCGCTGGATTGAAATTTGGAACCTGGTGTTTGACGAGTTTGAGGATTTGCCCGACGGAACCCGTATCGATCTTAAACAAAAATGTATTGATACCGGCATGGGTTTAGAGCGTATCTCTGCTATTTTGCAAGGTGTTCACTCCAACTATGATATCGACCTTTTCCAAAACCTGATTAAAGCTATCGCCGATATCGCCAACTCTGATCCCAAAGGGCCGTTGCAATCTTCTCACAACGTTATTGCCGACCACCTGCGTGCCAGTGCGTTTCTTATTGCTGACGGTGTTTTGCCCTCAAATGAAGGCCGCGGCTATGTCTTGCGCCGTATTATGCGCCGCGCTATGCGCCATGCCCACCTGATTGGGGTTGATGAGCCGATGATGTACAAGCTCTTGCCTGCCCTGCAAAAGGAAATGGGTGAGGCTTACCCTGAACTCTACACTGCCGAGGACCTCATCAAAGAAACCATTAAGTTGGAAGAAGAGCGTTTTATCCGCACCATGGACAAAGGTCTTAAACTTCTAGATGAAGAATCTTCTCACCTCAAAGAGGGGGACACTCTAAACGGTGAAACCGCTTTCAAGCTCTATGATACCTACGGATTCCCTCTGGATCTGACCGAAGATGCCCTGAAAAACAGAGGTATTAAGGTTGATGTTGATGGTTTTGACAAAGCGATGGCCCGCCAAAAAGAAGAAGCTCGTAAAAACTGGGCCGGCTCCGGCGATGCCGGAACAGAGAAAATCTGGTTTGAGCTTCAGGATAAACTCGGCGCAACCGAATTTTTGGGTTATAATACCCTTAAATCTGATTGCCAGATCACTGCTCTGGTGCAAGATGGCAAAGAGGTTCAGTCCGTTCAGAGTGGCGACTTCTACCTGCTTGCCAACCAAACACCTTTCTATGGCGAGATGGGCGGCCAGGTTGGTGATATCGGAACAATCAGCGGTGACAATTTTGAGATCCAAGTCACCGACACCAAGAAAAAGCTTGATGGTCTGTATGTTCATGTCTGCAAACTCCTGAAGGGTTCTGTTTCTGTCGGTGATACGGCTTGCTTCCATGTTGCCGAAGACAACCGCCACGCTATTGAGGGCAACCACACGGTTACCCACCTGCTCCACCGCGCTTTGCAGGATAAATACGGCAAAACCGTTACGCAAAAAGGCTCTATGGTGGCGGCTGATCGGATGCGTTTTGATATTGCCTATCCTAAACAAATTTCCGAGGCTGAAATCAGAGAGCTCGAAGATACCGTCAACCAGATGATTCGTGCAGATTACCCGGTTACCACCAAGCTGATGAGCCAAGATGAGGCCGTAAAGTCTGGTGCAATGGCTTTGTTTGGCGAGAAATACGGTGATGAGGTTCGCGTTGTTTGTGTCGGCGATGATGTATCCAAAGAATTGTGCGGCGGTACCCATGTTAAGCACACAGGAAACATTGGCTATTTCAACATCATCAGTGAGGGCGCCGTTGCTGCAGGAGTTCGCCGTTTGGAATGTGTAACCGGTGCTGCAGCCGAAAAATTCACTCAAGATATTGAAGACAAACTCCACAGGGTTGGCCATGCTCTTAAATCCGGCTTTAATGATATTGAAGCCAGAGTTAACCAACTTCTGGAAGAAAAGAAAGAGCTGGAAACCAAGCTCTTTGAGCTCAAGAAGAAACTTGTCAGCAACAAATCTGCTGACAACTCCGACAACTATGAAGATGTCAACGGCATTCGTTTTGTTGCCAAGATCTTGGAGAATGTCTCCACCAAAGAGCTCAAAGCCTTTGTTGACGAGGTCAAGGCTCAATATCCGCAGAATCTTTTGGTGGCTCTGTTTACTGCCAATGAAGGCAAGGCATCGGTTGTTATCGGTGTCAGCGAGGATTTGAAAGGCAAGCTCCCTGCCAATGAGCTCATCAAGGTTGTTGCGCCCTATGTTGGAGCTCAGGGCGGCGGCGGAAGGCCTGACATGGCTCAGACCGGCGGCCCCGATGCAACCCGTATGAATGAGGCCATCCAAGCTCTCAAACAATCCGTCCAGGCGACCGCTACCGAAGCCGGTAGGGGCATAATTTAGCTGGTGCGAACGCGCACCTCGATAACTCCGCTGTAACTCACTCAACTCACAAAGTTCGTTTCATTGGCGCTTGTGCCATAACCAAACAAATTAATTGCATTTTAATTTTTCTGCTTTAATATCATCTCCGCAGGGGCGAGTTGCCCCTGTGGAGCGTCAGAGCTCCTTGAAGACAAGCACTCCTCTTTTGGGGAGCTGCCGATATAAGCATGCTTGCATGACGAATAAGGCAGGCTGCGTTTTCACAGCTCTGAACTCCCCGCCTTTTATTAAAAAGGCGGTTTCTTTTTAATAAGAAATTTAGGAGTTTAAAACGATGAATAATAAAAGACAAACTATCAGAGAACTTATTCAAAATCACGGAAATATCGCTCAGCAACTTCACCAGTTGCGAATGCTAAAGCAAATTCCTTTAGATAAAGTTTCTCATGATACCGGAATACCTTTGTATGTTTTGGATGATATGGAAATAGGCAGGCGTTCTCTGCAACTTTCTAATCTCCATATTTTAGCCAAATACTACGGCAAAAAAGTTCATATTCAGCTAATTGATTAACTGGTCAGCGACCAGGGGCATTACTTAGCTGTGAGTCGCAAGACTAAAAAGCCGCTCCTCACAAAGCGGCTTTTTACGACTTGCTGGCGCAAGTGCCTTAGAACAATTTCAAGATTGATTGGCTTGCTTGGGAAGCTAAAGAGAGAGAGTTAATGGCTAATTGTTGGCGGGTTTGCAGAGCCAGCATATTGGCGCTCTCCTCGTTCATGTCTGCCAGAGTTAACTTATCTGCACCTTCGGTCAGGACATTTATCAGACTCTCGGTGAAGTCTTGTCTGGTGGTAATGATAGAGTAGTTGTTGCCAAGTTCTGAAGAATAATTGCGAATAGAGTTTATGGCAGATGTCAGCTCCTCTATGGACTTATTGATATCTCCTTGGCTCTGCCACTCAAATGTCTTAAAGCCCAAGGCTCTCGTTCCCATATCTTTGCCCTGCACCTCGAGTGCCGCAGTGTTTTCTTCATTGAATTTCACACTTAACTTATCTGTTTGCAAAAGATTTATGCCTTTATACCCCGCGTCTTTTATCAATGCATCATACTGATTGATGATTTCTTGATATTGTTTGCTTGTCTCTGTTAGATCCTGCTTGGAAACCTCTCCGTCTAAAGCATCTTCTCCAAAATCCATCTCCATCTTCTCCGGCAACTCCCAAGCAGAAGTCTCTTCTACACTCAGTTTGTCTTTTATATTATTTGCTGAAATTATATTCTCGGTAGTAGAAGAAGTATTTTTATCGCTCCCATCTTTTCTTACTTCATACCAATTTGTTTTGCCATCTTTCTCAAATGCCAACTT
>CASERH010000026.1 GCA_949290295.1 uncultured Pseudomonadota bacterium
AAAAAGCATCCGCAATTATTCGGCTGAGCTTGGTAACAACTATTCCATCATCACCACCCGCCAAGATTTTACAGAGAGCTTAATAAATGTTTTGACCGAGGGCGCGGACAAGTTGACGCTGGCAGACATGAATGAGGAAAGCGCAAATATGCTGGCTCTCCAAACCCGTCAACAATTAGCAATAAATTCTCTCTCTTTAGCCTCCCAGGCGAGCCAGAGTATCCTCAAATTGTTCTAGGGGCTTGCGCCAGCACCCCGACCAACGGGAGCGGTGCGGAGTACAACTGAGTTGTCGAAGTGCGCGTTCGCACTGCCCCTGCCGGCTTCGGCAGTTAGTCGCGGAAGATATCTTTAGCAGAGAGATTGAGCTTTTGTTTAGAGGTATCTTTCTCTTTGGGCTTTGGATTTTTGATTTTGATATCTTTTTGCTTTTTGCTTTTTTCGACGATTTTGTTGACATCTTTCTTGCTTTTGCGGCCAGATTTTTTAAGAATAAGTTCAGCCACTTTTGCATCGTCGGTAGATTTTTCTCCGGCGTTGATGATGTCTTCAACTTTCATTTTTTCAAGAGCTTTAAGCTGAGATTCGTCAGCAGCCAAGGCCATTTTGCGGATTCGGGTAATACCGCGCAGCATGGTAACTGTCTCGCCTTTTGAGAGTTTGCGAACACCGGATTTTGTTTTTAGGGCAACTTCTTCACTCAAAACTTTCTCCAAAGAGCTGTTAATCAAGGTAACGTCAGATAGATTTTTGCCGGCGACCTTCTTGTCCAAACCCTTCAGTCCGGATTCTCTGGCCAGCTTATCGGCCACCGCCACAGCCTCAAGCCGCCCGGCAGTTTGCTGCATTTTTTGGTTATTAAGCGTCTCTTTTTGTTGGAGTTGCTTTTTTTCATCCTCATAAAGAGCGTTCATGAGCGAGTTATTAAGATCATGAGGAACACCATCATAAAAGTCCTCATCTTCATCCTCGTCATAGACTTCTTTAATCTTTTTGCGGATTTTTTTCAGGCCCTTAGGAAGCTCTGTAGGCTTTGCAGAAAACGTTGTGTTAACAGCCTTTTTTTCCGTAGCCTCAAAAGCGAGGGCTTTTTGCTTATCAATTTTGCGGGTTAATTTTTCGGTGGCGCCGAAGCCTTGATTTTTTTTCCATTCGATATTTAAGTTTGAAGACTCGTCTTCCATTCCAGACTCCATAATTTTGGGCGATTCTGCCGCAACTGCCCACAGTGTGACATAAAAAATTTTTTTTGTCAATTAGAGCGGCGTTTTTTTGTAAGTAATCATGAGCGAGCCATCAGAGAGGTTGCTGCTGGCGACCTCGACATCGATTCCATCTTTTCGGTTCAAGATAAAAGTTTTGGTTGTCATGGACAAAAGATGTGCTGTCATTTCCTTCTTTAAGCTTTCCCAATCTTCTTTTGCACTGAAGAAGTGGCGTTGACTATCAAGAATTTCTTCTAAGTTTGGTTCCTGGGCCAAAAACGTTTTTTGGGCATTCCAGAGCTTTAGATAGGCATCATTATAAAAGTTCAGGCGGCCGTTAGAGCCAAAGATAAGAACGGCATCAAACAGATTTTCCAACATTTCTTTTTGCACGGAGAGCAAAGCATTATATGCGCTGGTTGTGGCCAAGCGATCGGTAATATCCTCATAGGCAAAAATGAGGCCTCCGGTTGGGTAGGCGGCTCTTAGGCGGCGCAAAGTTTTGCCGTTTGGCAGGTGGAGCATATCTTTTTGCGGCTCAATGATTTGGGTGAATTTTTTTTGCTCATCATTTTTAAACATAACATAATCCGGCACTTCCGGCAGCAGTCTTTTTTCTCTGATGGTATCCAAAAACATGGCATAAGAAGGTTCTTGCTCAAACCAATCATCATCAAGCTGCCACAGTCTGGCAAAGGCCTGGTTATGAAACGCGAGCTTTAAGTGTTGGTTAAAGACGGCAAAGGCCGTGCCCAGGGTTCCCAAAATTTCCAACTGGGCATTTTGGTGCACCTTTAAATTTCTTTTTAGCTCATCGAGCTCGCTGACATCGATCAAGGTTCCGGCCGTAAAGATTTTATCCAAGCTTTCCTCAGCATGGAATGGTGTTTCAAAAGCTTCCATCACCAAACGTTCACCATTTTTGATGAGGCTGACGGTGTTTTTTTTGCCGCGATTAATGGCGTGGGCCATCTTAGCCAAATCTTTGGAAATGCTTTCACCGTTAATCCCGGTAATTTCGATTCCCTCATTTAGGATATTTTCTTTTGATTGTCCGCCGCAAAGCTCAACAAACTTTTTATTGCAATTGATGATTTTTAATTTGTCATTCCGCAGCCAAACCGGAAAAGGGAGGTTATCAAGCATATCCTGCAGTTGAGCAAGTTGGAAATAAGTATTGTCCTTGTCGTTTTCCAGAGAAGATATTTTGTTAACCTCAAAAGACACATCCCTAAACCAGATCATGTCGCAATAGATGTTGCCATCAATACCGTTAATTCTGGTTCCCACCAGTCGCAGGTATTTGTTTGCGGTTTTTAGCATAAACTCATCATCAAAAGAAACACCTTCATCTTTAAGCATGCCCACATATTTCTGAATTTTCTTAACATCGTCTTTATAGAAGTTTTTCAATATATCTTCAAAAGAAGATTTTGTTCCGTTGGGCAGGTTCATAATCACGGCTAGGCGCCTGGAGCAACGCTCCACAATGTTTCGCCTGGGATCATTGACCTTTTGGTCTGGGTAGATAAAGGCAAAATAGCCGTCTCTGGAGGCATAAAGGGTTTCGGCATATCTTTCGCGGTCACGGTTAAGAAAGTAGTTTTTTTGCTTGAGTTTGAGGATTCTAAAGAGCTCAGCCATGATAATTGCAAACAAGATAACAAAGATAGCAGCCAGCACATACCAAATTTCCGGTGCGGCATAATACATATCGCTCAAAAGGTTAAAATCTGTCATTTTTTATCTTGCCTGCAAAAACGGTTGTTTATTTGCAGATTTTAGTATATAAAAAGCAGTAATTAAACTTAAATTTTCAAACAAGTGGAAAAGATGTATATTTTAGCTTTTGATACAACGGCGGCAGCCTGCTCAATCCTTTTACAACAAGATGACAAAGTATTATCACGTTTTCATGAAACGATGGACTTTGGCCAAGCAGAAGTTCTGATACCCAAGATAGCGGAGATGCTTTCACAAAATAACCTAAAGTTTACGGATTTGGGGTTGTTGCTGGTTTGTGTGGGGCCCGGCTCATTCACCGGGGTGCGGGCATCAATAGCCGCGGCAAGGACATTTCCCTTGGCATGCCCAAAGCTAGCTCTAGGTGGCGTTTCAGCCTTTGAGGCATATGTCTTGGGACTTGAGGAAAGCGAGAGGGCAGAGATAAATGCCGTTATCATAGAAACCAAGAGAGATGATTTTTATATCCAATTTTTTGATAAAGATTTGCAAAAGATAACTCCGCCGCAGGCTCTTGCATATGCAGATATTTTACCGCTATTGCGCGGCAAAAAAGTCTCGCTGACGGGCGATGGAGTTGAGAGATTTTTGTCTCGCCCGAGCGGGTTGTCTTTGCACGTCATCCAAATGCCGGAGTCTTTGGATATAGAGTTGCTGGCCAAGGCAGGCATAAAGCAATACCAAGATAAACGTCTAGACTATCCAAAACCGCTTTACTTGCGCGCACCGGACGTCAGCGCTCCCAAAAAATAGATTCTAAGCAAAGTTAAAACCGCGGCCGCCGTCTCTGCCCAAGATTCGCAAGATGGTAGACTGGAGCTCGTCTTGATGATGAGCTTCAATAATCTCAATAATTTCAATTTCCTGCTTATCCAGCCGACGATTAATGCCCAAAGAGTCGTAGTATTGTTTGCTGCTGTTATAAAGCTTGGCCGCCTGCAGGCTGTTGCCCTGAGCATAGAGATGCTGAGAAAGATTCTTACTGGCATTAGCCACCTCACGGGCGTTGAGTTCCCCGTCAGCAGATTTCAAGACATTTTGATAAGCCCAAATGGCTTTGCTGGTAGACTGAGCCTTAGAATACATGTCTGCCAAACGGCTCCAGGCTGAAATATTGTTCGGAGCAAGCTCAATAGCCAGCTCAAAAGCCCCCGTTGCCAGCATCACATCATTAACTGCAGCCAAGTTTCCGAAGATGCCGGCCTGTCGAGAAATTTCTTGATAGAGGATGTCTTTTTTAGTCTCGGTTGCAAGCGAGCCGGCGCGATCGATTCCGGCATCCATCAAGGCCTCAATCATGGCCAAAGCCAAGGAAGGGTCACCTTCGGCCAAATGGTAGAGAGCATCTTCCTCATGCGGTAAGGTTGCATAGTTTTCAAGCTTAGAAAATTCTTGGTTTTTGCATAACCCAATAAAATCTTTGACGGCATCAATGAGTTGCAAAACATCTTCTTCAGAGCTCATATATTGGTTTCTGAACATAATGGTCTGAGCAATTTTCAGGTCATCAACTCCGCGGCCGATCATGTCGATAATAAGGCCGATGAGCTCACTGAGCTGGCGGTTAGATTGGTGGTATGAGAGAATATCAGGTTTGATCTCTACATTTTGTGCCAAGGCGTCCATCTCTTGGAGCTTTCCTTTCTTCCAATCCAAATCAATGGAAAACTCTTTTTCAACGGTCTTGGGCTGCTCTTGTTGTTTTTTTTCTTCTGCCAGTTTTTTTTGTACTTCTGCTTCTTTAATTTTGGAGGCTTCTTTTTGTTTTTCCTTTTCTGCAGAGGCTCTTTCGGCGTTGGCCATCTCCAGCTCTTTTTGGAGCTCTTTTTCCAACTCGCGCTCTCTTTCCTGGTCATCAATGATTTGATTTAGGCGCAACTGGTCCTCTTCATCAAAGATTTCATCGTCATCGTTATCTTCTTCAGCAAATTCTGCTGGCGGGTTTTTATTGTCATTGCGTAAAAATGCAACAATGGTTTTGATATAAATGATGATGATAAGAAACAAAAACAATAAAAGAGCCAGAATCATCAAGATGATAGAGGCCATTCGCAGATTGTCGATACCGGCAAGATAGCTGTCAATAACATTTGCCAACACATCAAGCTGAGTTGATATGGAGGTCACGATTTCAGAAGATGACAAAGTATTGAGTAGTTTATCAAACATATTTTTTCAGACCATTTACAAAATACATTTTAAGCATTAGACTGTCAAACACATAGTATAAACCGGCAATGGTTAAAAAAAGATAAGAGAAAAAACAAAATGGGTTATTTGGCTCAAAAGAAGAAAACTGCAAGAGAGAGTGCCTTTTTGAAGTGGGCGCTGATAATATTTACGATTTTAACTTTACTGGTTCTTCTGCCGCAAAAAGATTCTTTTTTAAGAAATTGGTTGTTTCAAATTTATATTCTCAATGTTTTGGTGCTGTTATATGCCCTATCCATCGGCAGATTTTTATACAGTTTTGGTTTAGCAGTCTTGGTTGTTATAAATTATTTTCAGATTGCCATGAATGCGAGAATCTTTACAAACTTTAGCAGTGACGGCGAGCATCACATTTCCATCACCTATAATCCCAATGCCTCCCTAGAGGTTGAGGCACACAATGCCATAATTTTGCGGCGCGGACATCTGGTTTTAGGAAAAGATGATATAGCACCATTTATGGCAATAGAGAAAAACAGCCATGTTTTTACACTCATTAGGGTAGATCTGGCAAACAACACGGCCAAAGAGCGCGCCATAGCGCTTTTGCAACTGCGAAACTTTATCTCTGAGCAAGATGACCCCGTCGTGGTCTTTGGAGATTTTGGGCTCCCTGCCTGGTCAAAAGAAATGAGCGCATTTTTGGAAGACACCAATCTTGAGGTCAAAAACCGAATGCTCTTCACTAAAAGGGGTTCAAGGCACAGCTATTTATCAGTACCAAAGTTCTATATCTTGTCTTTCCAAAATGTCGGAGTAGAAGAGATTGACGTATCAGCCCCTCAAGACGGTAAGAGTTATCCGGAAATCAAAGCGCGTCTGAGTTTTTACTAAAATTTAGCCTCGCTTAGCAACTTTAACAGATTTTCGGCCCCGGCTTCTTTAGCGCATTGCAAGGCCATCTCCTTATTCTTATCGCCAATTTCTTTATGCCCGCGCCGATAAGCCGTAAGCGCGATATTGGCATAATCTATGGCCGCTGCACCGATTCTATCCGTTTGAAGCTCATTACTCAAAGATTGTTGAAACAACCCCTCGGCACGCTTTAGCTCGCCTTTTTGCAAATAAATCAAGCCAAGCATATTATAGACATTGGCAATATGAAAACAGGTCTTGTTTTTAGTGGCTTCTGCAAGCAGTTTGCGCAAAATTTTTTCGCTTTCTGCCAGCTTTTCTTGAGCCAACAAAGCCTGAGCCTGCAAAAGCATCATTTCCTGACAGGCGGAAAGATTTTTTGTTTTTCGGTAGAGATTTTCAGCCTCTTTAGCGTTTTTGAAGGCCTTACTCCAAGACATCTGAAGAGCCCCTGCCTGTGCCAAAATATCCAAACTCAAAGCTTGTCCGCGAAGATCTTTGAGTTTGGCAAAATTTTTTCTTGCCGCCGAAGCCAGTTTTTCTGCGGCCTCATATTGGTTTTGAATCAAGGTCGCGAGCGCTCTTTGGTTGGCAATTTCTGTTTCTCCGGTTTTATCTTGAGCAAGAAGAAAGAGTCTTTGGGCCTTGTCAAAAGCATCATCAGCTTCTTCAAAACGCTGTTGAGTGACCATCAGCATGCCGAGCGTTCCCCAAGCTTCAGCCTCTTTGGCGGAGGCGTTGATAAAGCCAAAGAGCTGGGTGGCGGTTTTAAGCATAAAATCGGCGGTATCAAAGACGGCACTCACCCGATAAATGGTGCCTCCCAAAAGATAAGCCAAGGCTTCTTCATACACAAAACCTGCTTTTTGAAATTGTTTGGCCGCGGCGGCAACTTTTTCCGAAGCGGTTAAGAGATCCCCTTCCTCAAGTGCGCACCAGGCCAAAAGATAGTCCGCTCTGGCTTTCTCAATTTTGTTTTTGGGCGTTAAGGATTCCACAATTTTTCTGGTTTGCTTGATGTTAAGGTCCAGCAACGCCTGTTCGGCCTTTTGCAAAAGACCTGCTTTGGGATTTTTTTTATGCTTACAGAGAGCATTAAACTCCTCAGAGGCATCAAGGGTAAGATATTGTTGCAGAGGCAACCAATCTTTACTCTTTAAAGACAAAAAGACGAGGTGCAGTTTTTTCTTAGGCAGTTTATTGAGGCATTTGGCAATTTTTTTTGTTATTTCAGAGGAATACCAGGCGTTTTTAGGATGATATTTTAAGATGTTTCTTTCCAAGATTTGCCAAATAATCCGCTGCCTGATTTTCTTAAAATAAAAGAAAAAGAAGATCAAAGGGATAAATACAATCAAAAAAAGGATTAACAAATGCAGCATAAAATTTACTTTTCTTTACCCAATGTTAGCTTTTGATAATTTATGATACAGCATAACGTATCTGAAATTCAATGTATAGGAAATTTTTACGATGAGCATAACCCGCCTTAAATCAAAGGACCTTTACACCAAGTGTGATCCGCAAAAGTTCAAATTTTCTTCAACCGCCGAGTTGGAGGAACGCCTGTCTGCCTTGGGACAAGACAGGGCCTTGAGCGCTGTAGAGGTTGGTATTAATATCCAATCCAAAGGATACAACTTGTTCTGCTTAGGCCCTGAGGGGACGGGAAAGACCAGTCTGGTCAAAAGAGTTTTGGTGACTGAGGCTAAAAAGAGAGCCACGCCCGATGACTGGGCCTATGTCTATAATTTTGATGAACCCTATAAGCCCAAGGCCGTGAATTTTCCGGCCGGCACCGCAACGGAATTTGCCAAAGATGTAGACAAGTTGATAGAAACTTTCTCAACCGTTATTCCCACCATTATGGAGAGCGATGAATACAAGGCAAGCCTGAGCATTATTCATGAGAAATATAAACAGTACAAAGAAAAATATATCAAGACATTACAGAAAAAAGCCAAAGGCAAAAGTGTATCATTACTGCATATGCCGGTGGGGTTGGTTGTTGCACCGGTCAAGAACGGAGAGGTTTTGAGCCCCGAGGCATTTGATGAGCTGCCCGAAGAAGAAAAAAAGCAGCTGATGGAAGACCTCAATCAAATGCAGGAAGAGATTGAGAAGACAGCGCAAGACCTGCCGCAGTGGGAAGATAAACAAAGAAAAGAAAGTAATGATTTAAGAGAAAAATTTCTAAAAATTGCGGTCAAGAAGCCCATAGACGAACTCCATGCCAAATACAAAGGCCATAAGGGTGCCAATGAATTTTTGAAGAGCATTCAAAAATACATTGTTACAAACATAGATGAATTTATGCCGGCAACAGATTCTCCGGCCGCCGCACCGGAGGCTAATTCCGATGACCCGCTGAGTGCGCTTTTTTCCAAATTTAAGCAACCGGAAGAAGACAAATATGCCAAATTCAAAGTAAACGTTATTGTCAAGAATGAGGCAGGTTCGGGAGCTCCCATAGTTCACCTTGACCACCCAACCCAAGGAAATTTGGTTGGTAAGGTAGAGAGAATACAGCAATATGGTGCATTGTTGACAGACTTTACGTTGATTAAGGCCGGCGCTCTGCATCAAGCCAACGGAGGCTTCCTCTTAATAGACGCCAGAAAGTTGTTGTTGCAACCTTATGCGTGGGATTCGCTCAAACGCGCGCTGGCTTCCAAAACCATCAAGATTGAGGCCCCGAGCGAGGATACAACATTTACCACCATTTCGCTGGATCCGGAGCCGATTCCATTGCAAGTTAAGGTTATTTTGACCGGCGATGAGGAATTGTATGATGTCCTATCGGAAAGGGACCCCGATTTCTCGGATTTCTTCAAGGTAGAGGCGGATTTTGGTGTTTTGATGGATAGAACACCTTATAATGAGATAGAATACGCAAAACTGATTGGCTCTTTGTCAAAGAAAAAACATTTGCGCTCGCTTAATAAACAAGCGGTGGCCAAAGTTATAGAATATTCATCTCGTTTGGCCGAGAGCTCAGAAAAATTGACGGCGCATATTGCCTCAATCGGCGACTTGTTGAGGGAGGCCGATTATTGGGCGCGCAAGTCCAAAGCCAACCAAATTGGCAAGAATCACATTGAGCAGGCCATAGAGGCACAAATATACCGCTCTGATCGCATCAAACAGGCAATGCTTGAGCAGATAGAAAAAGGCACAATCTTGATAGATGTTGAGGGCTCAAAAGTCGGGCAAATAAACGGGCTGGTGGTTTATAACTTCTCCCGCACAAGCTTTGGCAAACCGGCCAGAATTACGGCGCAGGTCCGCATCGGCAAAGGCGAGTTTATCAATATTGAAAGAGAAGTGGAAATGAGCGGGCCGATTCACTCCAAAGGCGTGCTGATTTTAGAGAGTTTGCTTGCCAACCGTTTTGCCAAATATTCTCCGCTTTCGCTTTCTGCCTCAATTGTGTTTGAGCAGTCATATGGCGGCGTAGACGGAGACAGCGCATCCTCGACCGAGTATTACTGCTTGCTTTCTGCCATTTCGGGCTTGCCGATAAAACAGAGCATTGCCGTCACTGGTTCTATCAATCAATTTGGTGAGATTCAACCCATCGGCGGAGTAAATGAGAAGATAGAAGGATTCTTTGATGTCTGTGCTCACCATGGCCTAAACGGCGAACACGGAGTGATTATTCCCAGAACCAACGTTAAAGACCTAATGCTGAGAGAAGATATCCTAAAAGCAGTGGATGAAGGTCTTTTTCATGTTTGGGCGGTGGATACTGTAGATGATGGTATAGAAATCCTAACCGGTGTGAAAGCCGGCGCCATGGATAAGCACGGGCGCTATCCTAGGGGTAGTGTAAATCGTCAAGTTCAGGAGAGCTTGGAGTATTTTTACAAGCAATACGCCAAATACGCCAGAGAAACACACGGCTGTTTGGGACGATAAGATGGTCTTATTGAAAAGATAGCTCAAAGAGGACGCAGGTTAATGCTGATTGACAAGCAAGGACAATTTTATTATCATAAAACAAGGTAGACAGGGTTTTTGAGAGGGTGCCATGCAAAAGTTTGCAGCTTATGTAACATTAGTTATTTCTATTCTTTTCAGCATCCAAGGCGCGGAAGCAAAGGTTTATTGGCTGCCGGATTTTCTTGACGAAAATCTGGACCGTAACGGCCAACGTGTCAGCGAACCGGTGGAAGGAGATCGTCCGGAGGCTATACGAACTTGTGAAACCTATGGTTTAATCTCTGCGATTAACCTTCCCACCGATGGAGAATGTGTGGTAGCCAATTCCCCGCTTGCGGGACTGGAGTGTTATAAATGTACAAGTTGCTCAAGCGTTTATGCTTATGACAGTAGCAACTGTTCGGGAGACTACGTTGTTTCAGGAGATAGTTGTGGAGGAAAATACAACAAATGTATTTGTAATCCGGCAAAATATCCGGCGGCATCAACGGGCGATGGTTGCTTGGAAGGAGAAACGGTGGATACGAGTCGGTCATGCACCAACAAGTCAGACGGTCAAACAGCATATCAGTGCGTAGAAGATCCTTGTTATGATCTGATTTCGGAAGATGTTTGTGAAAGCAGTGGAAAGTACTGTGTCATCTCCTCAAGTTGTCCGGGAAAATGTGAGAGCTGCGATGCAGACACTTGCAGCTGGCCAGAGAATGCAGGATACAGCTCGTGCGACAACGGGTGTGATACCAATGGCTCAATAGATGGTTGCCCTTCAAAGTGTAAGACTGGCTGTAAAGCGATTAGCTGTGATGAGCCGGCATATGTTCTCTCGGGAGATGCTTGCATCCCCAATCCTTGCACGGGATATGATCTTGCAAGTTGTCCGGTAGGGGTGGAATGTGAGCAATGTTTGAGTGGAGAGACCACCAAATATAAAGCTATAGGATGTTCGCTGGAACAGGGATATATGGCACGTCCGAATAGTACACTCATAGGAGATTGTCAGTGTATTTACGGAGCTGAAGATTGTTATTGTGACAGCAAAGAATATCCTTATTTGAGTATTCCGAAGAACGCATGTTCTCCGGTAAGTTGCAGCGTGCTAGAAAATAATTATTATAATGCGTCCTGCCGAAGCGGTACGAGCTATGATTCAACAAACAACATCTGTGCCTGTGGCCGTAGCTTGAGTGGAAAAGTGGTTGAAGTCACGACAGCGGATGAGCTCATAGCAGCAAGCGATAGTGATGCAGATGTTATTGTTGTTAAGAATAATATAAAGATTTTTACATATGACAGCTTGCGCATCACCAACAAATTATTGGTAGGGCCTGATTATGATAAATGCATCATCAGCCAGCCCAATCCGGTTGTGAGGATGAAGGCTCCTCAAATCGCGGGTGGAACGAATGCGTGTATGGTTTTAACGAATTCCACGGTTTCACACTTAAACCTTGAATGTGCGAACTATATAAGCGGAGCCTATAAGAAAGGTATTATTACTGAAGGTAACAACACTATAGAAAATGCATCGATTCGCTTTGATGTTGCAGAGAGGTTAGGAAACAGTCCTACGGCAATGTTTGCCAACGGTCTTGGAACGTTAACTCTGAATGGTGATGTTCAACTGAGTGTGGGCTTTAGGAATGTTGCCAATGCCAACAACCAAGTGGTTCTCTTTGAATCCAAAGAGAGAATGCAAGACGGGACCATCCCCGAAACATTTGGAAAGGTTGTCTCCGGCTCGCCATGCTCAACTTTAAATATTAGTTTTACCAATACTCCTACTAATCAAAGTCCAGGCCTTAGTACGGCGGGCATTGTTGGAGCGCAAAATTTTCATTATTCTGGTTCGTTTGTTATTACAACGGAGAGCACATCCTTGAACATCAATATGAAAATAGGCGACTCAGCAGAAATCATTTTTGAAGGTGACGGAGCTATTATAGGAGGAAGCTCAAGCTCTATTTACATAGATGAAGTAACGTTAGGAAAAGATGTTTTTGTTTCAGGAAATAGAGTTAATATAATAGGGACACAAATTAACGGTACGGTTGATATTAATGGAAACAACATTTTAACTAACTCAAATACATTAGGAGAAAATGGCGTAATAAATGAAGGAGCACCAGCACCAACAAACAACCAATGTTTGAGCATCTCAGGTATTTCACTTAATCCTGAAGCAAGCCAATCAGCTCCTTCAGGAAGTAGACAAATGCTGCCATCAGGAACACAAACGTGCTATGTGGACTTTTGCAATGGCTATATTTCAAGCAAAAGTACCACCCAAGTAGATATTTGTGATTTAGTAAATGAGGATTTTCATATCTGTCCTGGCCCGGATGGTGTAATATACTTTACATGTATGTATAAATGGTTTTATTGAGCCTCAAAATTTATTCTCGGGTCAATGAGAGAATAAACGATATCTGAGATAAGTTTCAAGATAAGGCCAAGGAGCGCAAAGATATAAAGAGTGCCGAATATGACCGGGTAGTCCCTGGTCATAATCGCCTCATATCCGAGTAGCCCAAGACCGTTGAGAGAGAAAATAACCTCAATAAGCAAAGAGCCGGTAAACAGCATTTTGATAAGCAGAGTTGGGAACCCGGCAATTACAATCAGCATGGCGTTTCGAAAAACATGGCCGTAGAGGACTTGGTTTTGGGTGAGGCCTTTGGCTTTGGCCGTCAAAACATATTGTTTGCCGAGTTCATCTAAAAAAGAGTTTTTGGTAAGCATGGTAAGGCTGGCAAATCCACCGACTACCATTGCCATCACCGGCAGCGTGATATGCCAAAAATAATCTGTTATTTTGCTGAGCCAAGAAAGGTCCTGCCAGTTGTCAGAAGTCAACCCGTGGAGCGGAAACCACTGCAGATAAGTACCTCCGGCAAAAAAAACAATTAAGAACACCGCAAACAAGAAAACCGGCATGGCCGAGCCAAGCACCACCAAAAAAGAGGTCCAAACATCAAATTTTGAGCCGTCACAAACCGCTTTTTTGATGCCCAAGGGAATGGCAATAAGGTAAATAATAAGGGTGGACCATAAGCCAAGAGAGATTGAAACCGGCATCCGTTCTTTGATGAGCTGCCATACGGTTTTGTCCTGATAAAAACTTTTGCCAAAGTCAAAAACCAGATAACCTTTAAGCATTTTCCAAAAGCGGATATGTGCAGGCTGATCAAAACCAAATTGTTTTTCAAGCTCGCTGATGAGCTCGTCTGGAACCCCTCTGGCACCTTGATATTGGCTGGAGGATTTTTCTTGCACCATGTTTGCCGCCCCGGAAATGGCGGAAGTGGCATTAACATTCATTCCGCTGTATTTTGCCAAAACATACTCCACCGGTCCGCCGGGAGCAAATTGAATAATGATAAAGTTTAAGGCCAAAATTCCAAGCAACGTAACGGGAATAAGCAATAATCTTTTTAAGATATAGTTTTTCATCTATATTATTCCTCCCGCCACCAGGTAAAGGGGTTGAATCCGGCCGGAAAATCAGTTTTTGGGTGTTTGAGGCCTTTGCGATATGCCACACGATTGTGTGGAGAATACCATTGTGGAATCATGTAATGTTCATTTAAGATGACCCGATCAAGGGCACGGATGGCCTCCTGATATTCTTGCTTGTCATTTGATGAGATGATGATGTCAATTAAACCGTCTATAGCCTCATTTTTGATTCCCATCATGTTATAAGAACCATGAACATCGGCCGACTGGCTGCCGAAAAGTTCTTTGAGTTCGTTGCCGGGCAAGTTGCTCATCTGGAAACCCAAAATGGCCATCTCAAAATCAAATTTATCCAGACGGTTTTTGAAGATATTAGTTTCCAAGTTTCTGAAAGTCATTTTGATGCCTATTTTCCTCAAGTTTTCAATGAAGGGCAGCATCACACGGGTAAAAGAAGAGCCATTGGCGGAGTTGCTCAAAACCTCAATTTCCAGGGGCTGGTTGGTGGCAAGATTAGTCATTTTCCCATCTTTAAAATCATATCCGGCTTGTTTTAGGAGGCTGACAGCTCGCTTCAGGTTTTCTCTGGTTTGCAAAGGTGAGGCATGGCGTGGTGTCTGCGGTGCTTTGGTAAAAAGCTCGGCTGGGAGTTTATCACGGAAGCATTCAAGGAGCCTCCGCTCAAGCCCTTTAGGCGTAGAAGTTGCCGCCATTTCGGTGTTTTCAAAACAACTTTCGATTCTTTTATATTGGTTATAGAAAAGTTTGTCGTTGGCCCAATCAAAGTTAAAGGTAAGGCCGATAGCCTCTCTCACTTTTGGGTTTGCAAACTTTGGCAACCTAGTGTTAAAACCAAAGAATTGGAGAGTTGCCGGCTGATTATGCGGCAGTTCTTCTTTGATAACCGAGCCGGATTTCACCAAATCGTTGTCATAAGCGCTGACCCATATTTTGGCGATATATTCTTCTCTGATGTCGATATCTCCGGAGAACAATGCCTGCAGGGTAACGGTGGTGTCTTGGTAGTAGTCATAACGCACTTGATCAAAATTAAAAAAGCCTTTGCGTGAGGGCAAATCTTTGGCCCAGTAATCGGGGTTTCTTTCAAAGCTCAGATATTTGCCGGGGGCAAAGTTTTTGAGCTTGTATGGACCGCTGCCCAAGGGGGCATTAAGAGAGGGCGTGGCAAAGTCTTTTCCCTCCCAGTCTTTTGCCGAATATATTCTAAGTTGAGAGAGGATAAGCGGCAGTTCTTTGTTGGTTGAGCCTTTTTTGAAATAAAAACGCACGTGCCTATCAGAGATTTTTTCAGCCCTCTCGACATCGGCATAATAAACCCGATAAAAAGGCGAGCCTTTCCGGATAAGGGCGTTAAAAGAGAAAATGACATCATCGGCGGTAACAGGAGAACCATCGGAAAACCGGGCTTTTTCATCAAGGATAAAACCGACAAAAGAGTGGTCGTCGGGAATTTCGAATTCTTTTGCTATCAGCGGATAAACGGTAGATTCGTCATCAACGGGAATAACCCCCAAACTATCAAGGGTGAGAGTAGCCACGGAAGAGGCCGCGATTCCCTTAAAAATAAAAGGATTAAAATTGTCAAACCCGCCGTATTCCGGCATCACGATTTTGCCGCTCTTTGGGGCTTGGGGGTTAACATAGTCAAAATGAGAGAAGCCAGCGCCATATTTCGGCCGTCCGTAAATAGGCAAGCTAGATAATCTGGCAACCTTTGCCGATGCAAAATCAGCAAAGCAAATAATAAAGAGAAAAACTCCTAAAACGAAGATGCTATTTCTGATAATTTTGCTCATCGGTCCAATTGCCGAAAGGGTAAGCCAGATTAGGTTCTTCCAGAGATTTTTCTTCTTGGGGTGCTGGGACATCTTCTTTTACCGGTGTCCTTGCATCTGCCCACTCTTTTTTGAGGCTGTCCAGAGCTTTTTGCGTATCGGTGGGCTCCGCTTTGGGCAAAACAATTTCCGGGGCTGTTTCTTGCGGTTCATCTATTTGGATAGATGGTGCGGCAGGTTCTTCCATAGGCTCCTCTGAGGTCATGGAAATTGTAGGCTCCTGGGGCTCGTCAGCAAAGCTTCTTTCAAGAGCAATAGAGAAAGGGTCTCTCTCAGGCTCTTGCCGTAAAAGGGGCTCATCATCGTCTTTTTTCTTGAAGATATTAAATTTCTTGAGGAAGGATTCTTTAGGTGTCTCAGTTTCTTCTTGTTCGACCTCAAATCTTGCCGGCTGAACTTTAGGCTCCGGCTTAAACATCGGAGTAGCTTTTTCTTTTTTCGGAGCAAAATTAGAAGCTGCTTCTCTACCGCGTCTGATTTCTGCGCCAATCGGGGAGAGGATGGAGAACACCTTTCCCATTACACCGGTTTCAATCATATTAAAGAAGACCTTGTCTTGATCGTGCTTGTCAAGCATCTCCACCACAGCCTGGTAGCGAGCACAAAACTCCATAATTGTCCCGCCCAAGAGAGGGTCATAGACAGCGTGTTCAAAAATGCGTTTTTGGAAGTTTGGCTGGGAGTTGTTCACCTCAATAATCACTTTTCCAAAAGACCATTTGCCGCCATTTTGAACTTTATTCCATAAATTTTCGATTTGTTCTGAAGAAGCCAATTTACAGCTACGAATAATTTCAGAAAGCAGTTCATTCATATCGGCAATCAAGAGGTCAAACTTGGTAAGGACAAAGCCATCATTGATATGTTGTTCGGTCTCAATCAAAACTCTAGCCAGCAAATCAGAATAGTCCTGATTTTTCTTCATTTGTGACAAAAGCTTGCGCAGCTGCAGGTTGACATTTTTGTTGTTAAGATATTGGTTAACAAATCCAAAGACCGCCCACATCAAGAAGATAGGCAGGCACACCAGCAAGGTATAGAGCATAATGTTCGCGATTCCGGCATCAAAGAAAGATATGCCGGCCAAGCTGTCGTTAATAAAGCGGATGGCATAAATAAGCCAAAGCAAAGAAGAAAAAATCAGTGTAAAAAAGGCAAATGCGAGCAAGACACGAAACTCCTCTGTTTTTCATAATAAAACTATCCTATTAGATAATCTTCTTTTTTCCAAGAAAAAACACGTCTTCTTGCACAAAAAGAAAAATAAGAGTCGAAATTTACAAAAAAATATGTTATCCAAGAGAAAGTTTTTGAATAACAAAAGAGATTATAGATGAGTAATAGTTCCGATACATTGGTTTTGGATTTTGAAAAAACGATTTTTGAGATTGAGTCTAAGATTGAGAGCCTGAAGTATTTGGCCAAAGATGAAGATGTGGATATTTCGCAAGAAATCAACCGTCTTCAGGCCAAGCTCGAAAAGCAGATGCGCCAGTCATATGCCAATCTCACGCCATGGCAAAAATCACAAGTAGCCAGACACCCGCAACGTCCGCATTGCTTGGACTATGTCCATGGTCTGATAGAAGACTTCACCCCATTATGCGGGGATCGTGTTTTTGGCGATGACGAGGCCATGGTTGGCGGTATCGGCCGTTTCAAGGGAATATCGGTTGTGGTTTTGGGGCAAGAAAAGGGCCACGATATTGAATCCCGCATTAAATATAACTTCGGCATGGCCAAACCTGAAGGGTACAGAAAAGCCCAACGTTTGATGGATTTGGCAGATAAATTCAATATGCCGGTTTTGGCTTTTGTGGATACGTCGGGAGCCTTCCCGGGGGTTGAGGCCGAGGCCAGAGGCCAGGCAGAAGCTATTGCCTCATCAATCGAAAAATGCCTGCAAATCCATTCGCCGATAATTTCGGTTGTAATTGGCGAGGGTGGCTCCGGCGGTGCCATAGCCATTGCCACGGCCAACAGAGTGCTGATGCTGGAACACTCTATTTATTCAGTTATTTCACCGGAGGGTTGCGCCTCGATTCTGTGGCGCTCGGCAGACAAAGTGAAAGAGGCAACAGAGGCTTTGCGCCTAACAGCGCAAGATTTGCGCAAACTTGGCGTGATAGATGAAATTATCTCAGAGCCTTTGGGCGGAGCGCATCGCAATCCGCAACAAGCCATAGAGCGAGTTGGAGATAGCATCTTGAAGCACTTGAAAGAGCTGATGTCACAAAGCCGCGATGAGCTAAAGAAACGTCGTACGGAAAAATTCCTGCGGATGGGGAGACATTTTGCAGAGTCTAAATAACATTCTCGGCCAGTATTCAGACTTGCTGGTATTTATTGCGGTATTAATTATCGTGATAGGCAATATTGCTTTTTGGCTATTGTCAAAAAGCAAAAAGGCAGATTCTACCTTGAGCGATATTTTGCTGCGAGGTCAGGCTGAGCTGGCCGGCAGATTATCGCAGTTAAGCGAGCATTCATCACAAGAGCAAAATAAGATTGCCATGGCCATAAACGAGCAGCGTGTAGCAATGCTAAAGATTATGGATGAGAAACTGTTGGCGGTGACCAAAAGCGTTGGTGAAGGCCTGCAACAAAATGCCAACAAGACTGCGGAGACCCTAACGGATTTGCGTGAACGTTTGGCAAAAATAGATGTCGCCCAGCAGAAGATATCTACCCTCTCGGAACAGGTCGTTTCTCTGCAAGAGGTGCTGTCTAATAAACAAGCAAGAGGTGCATTTGGGGAGATTCAGCTAAATGACTTGGTTACCTCGATTCTCCCGCCCAATGCCTATGAATTTCAGGTTGTGTTGTCTAACACCAAGCGGGCAGACTGTGTTTTGAGGCTGCCCAATCCTCCGGGAACGATAGTGATAGATGCCAAATTTCCTCTGGAAAGCTACCAAGCCTTGCGTGCGGCCAGCACACCGCAAGAAAAGACAGAGGCAGAAAGATTTTTCAGAGCATCGGTTCTAAAACACATTAAAGATATTGCGGAAAAATACATTATTCCCGGCGAGACAGCAGAATCAGCACTGATGTTTTTGCCGAGCGAGGCCATATATGCGGAGCTGCATGCTAATTTTACCGATGTTGTAGAGGTTTCATATCGCTCAAAAGTTTGGATAGTATCCCCCACAACTTTGATGGCCACGTTGAATACGGTTAGGGCGGTGTTAAAAGACGCCAAAATGCGTGAGCAGGCAGGGGTTATCCAAAAAGAAGTCGGCACCCTGATTGAAGACATCACAAGGCTAGACAGCAGAATAGAGAGCTTATCAAGACATTTCAAACAAGCCAATGAAGATGTCGAGGGAATAAAAGTTTCCTCCGGCAAGATAGGTCGCCGCATTCAAAAGATAGAAGATATCGAGCTCGGAGAAGAGCCTCAGCACATAGCGGTAACTCACCTGGCTAACGATGAATAAAACCTTTGGGATAAGTGGCAAATAATATGTTGGAATTTTTTAAATTTACGATATTGATATTTGAGATAAAAAAAGTTAACCTGATAACAAATAATTAAGAAAAGGAAAAAGAAGTGACAAAGTC
>CASERH010000027.1 GCA_949290295.1 uncultured Pseudomonadota bacterium
AATCCGGCTCTGGCAGATAAAGCCGATGATCGCCCCGCCGATTTTGCCCCAATGATTATCCCAAAAATGGTCAAACTTCTTGCGCCAACGAGTTGCATGGTGGCTTTTGGGTGTATCAAAAACAAAATGCCCGACAATAAAGAACAGAATAAAACCATCAACACCCCACAAGGTGCCGCCCAACAGCATGCCCCAGATTTTACCCCAAAAGTTGCCGTCCAAACGGTTGTAGTAGCGATAATATTTATATGGCAGCATTAGGCGAATATTGTCATCAATAATGCTCAAGCGGCGCTCCAAAGAAACAATCAAATGCGTCCGATCAATCAGCATATGGCCCAAAAACATGCCGGCAAAAAAGCCCTCCGCGCCAAAAAGACGCAGACCAATAAGCGCAAGTGTAAGTTTTCCCAAAGGAGACATTTAAGACATCAAACTTGTTACAACAATAAAACCGATTATAATCAATTTTTGCAAAAATAAAAGCGTTATCGCCCAGTTATAAGACGATTGCGCTCATTTCCACCGGAAAAGCACCTTTTTGCGTGACCAATCCACGCAAAGTATTGCGCCTGAAGCTAAAATAGCCGTTAGCCTCGTCAAAAGTATCAATACCGGAGGCGGAAATATCCTTAATCCCCAGTGTTTGCAAACGGCTGACGCAAAATCCTTCCAAATCAAACTGCCAATGCCCCGGGCGCCCCGGCACAAAGAAACGTGCAAATGTTTTATCTTTGCTCACAAAAGTTTGGTAAAAAGTCTCATCCACTTCATAAGATTTTTGGCCGATACAAGGGCCCACCGCGGCGGCGATATTCTCAATTTTTGCGCCTTTTTCAAGCATGAGAGCGACAGTGTTTTCAATCACGCCGCCAAAAGCCCCGCGCCAGCCGGCATGAGCCGCGCCGACAACCCCGTGCTGATAATCTGCAAGCAAAACCGGCGCACAATCTGCCGTGCGAATACAAAGAACCGTGTCTTTTTTATCCGTCACCACGCCATCAACCTTCAGCCAATCAGGCGTTGGAGATTCGACATAAGCCACATTGCTTGAAACATCTTGCTTCAAAAGATTCAAGCGGTCTGAGTGCAGACCGAAATAAGCCGCAACTTTCTCAAGATTTTGCCACACATGGGTTATATTATCAGTGCCCTTGGTGCTAACATTTAAGCTAGCATAAATCCCTTGCGAAAAACCGCCTTGGCCATCAAAAAAGCAATGTTTTTGCTTAGGCAGATTTGGAGCAAACCAACTCATTTTTCCTCACTCAAAAAAGATGTTCCATATTCAAAAGGCTCCAGCTTAAAGAATTCTGCCAAAGTCTGAGCAATATCGGCAAAAGTCTTGCGTTGACCGATATTGGCAGGTATCACCTTTTTGCCAAACATCAGAACAGGCACTTGCTCTCTGGTATGATCTGATCCCTCCCAAGTAGGATCATTGCCGTGGTCAGCAGTGATAAAGACAATATCATCATCTTGCAAAAGCGGCTCAATTTCAGGCAAACGGCGGTCAAAATACTCCAAAGCTCTGGCATAGCCTTTCACATCGCGCCGATGCCCATAAAGCATATCAAAATCCACAAAGTTGGTAAACACCAAGCTGCCCTCGGGCGCGGTTTTAATTTCATTTAAGGTTGCGTTCCAAAGTTCTTCCAAACCGCTGGCCAAAACCTTTTTACTGATACCGGAGCCGGCATAAATATCGCTGATTTTGCCAATGGCAATCACCTCATGACCGACATCTTTGAGCTTATTTAAGATTGTCGGTGCAAAAGGCTTAACCGAGTAGTCATGACGATTTTTAGTGCGGACAAATTCGCCTTTTTTCTCCCCCTCAAACGGGCGGGCAATAATACGGGCGATTCGATAAGGTTTAACCGCCTCAAAAGCAACCTCGCACAAATCATAAAGACGTTGCAGACCAAAATATTTTTCATGAGCGGCAATTTGCAAACAGCTGTCTGCCGAGGTATAAAAAATCGGTTTTCCGGTTGCAATATGCTCCTCGCCAAGTTCTTGAATAATCTCGGTACCAGAGGCAGCCTTGTTGCCCAAAATGCCATCAATCTTGGCATGAGCACAAATAGCATTAATCAACCCTTGCGGAAAAGAAGGATATTTCTTGGGAAAATAGCCCCATTCCTGCAACACTGGCACCCCGGCCATTTCCCAGTGCCCGGAGGTTGTATCTTTAGCTTTGCTCATTTCCATGGCATGCCCATATTTGGATGGGAGTTTGAGCTTAGGCAAATCCTGGATTCCGATTTTAGCGGAATGTTTGACAGCCTCTCTGGCGGCCTTTGCAAGCCCAAGCTCTACCAAGTTTGGAACATTAAGCCCGAGATTAATTTGCGCGATATGCCCAAAAGTATCAGCCCCTTCATTGTCAAACAAACAAGCATCCGGCGCACCACCGATACCAAAAGAGTCCATCATTAAAATGATTGCCCGAGCCATGATAAACCTCCCACTATTAAAGTTTACAAAGATTGTAGCAGGGATAGATTAATTTTCCACTTAAATTTAACACAACTCCCCAACAAGGCACCCAAAAATTTCGGCTAGTGGAATTTATAGAGTGATTTTGAAGGCGTTATACAACCTTTTGCAAAAAGGTTGGAGAATGGTTCAGATAGAGCGATTTGAAAGGCAAAAGTACCGGAGCCCAAACAAGGCACCCAAAAATTTCGGCTAGTGGAATTTATAGAGTAATTTTGAAACCGTTATACAACCTTTTGCAAAAAGGTTGGAGAATGGTTCAGATAGAGCGATTTGAAAGGCAAAAGTACCGGAGCGTACATCAGACGTACGTGAGGACACTTTTGACCTGAACAAATCACTCTAGATGAGCCGTTATACAACCTTTTTTATTGGTCGCCAATACGCAAAGCCTCAATAAACGCGCTTTGGGGAACTTCGACCTTGCCGAACTGCCGCATTCTGAGCTTGCCTTTTTTCTGCTTATCCAAAAGCTTACGCTTACGAGTAACATCACCGCCATAACATTTGGCCGTCACATCTTTTCTCAAAGCAGAGATGGTCTCACGCGCCACAACTCGGCCGCCGATGGCTGCCTGAATGGGAATTTTGAACAAATGCCTAGGGATGAGGTCTTTAAGCCGCTCGCAAATTTGGCGTCCTCTGGATTCGGCCTCGCTTCTGTGGCACAAAAAGGCCAAGGCATCAACAGCCTCTTCATTGATGAGAATTTGCACCTTAACCAAATCAGATTCCTGATAGCCGGTCAGCTCATAATCAAAGCTGGCATAGCCGCTGGTGATAGATTTTAGACGATCATAAAAGTCAAAAACGATTTCATTGAGCGGAATATTGTAGACAACCATCGCCCTGGAGCCGACATAGGTGAGCTCCACCTGCTCGCCGCGGCGCTCGGTACAAAGTTTTAAGACCGCCCCAAGATAGGTGTCCGGCACCAAAATAGTTGCCTTAACCATTGGCTCTTCAATGGAGCGGATAAGCGTCGGGTCGGGCATATCGGCAGGGTTATGGAGCGTGATGTTCTCACCATTAGTCAAGTGAATCTTATAAGCCACAGAGGGGGCGGTTGTAATAAGATCAAGGTCAAATTCGCGGCCCAAACGCTCTTGGATAATTTCCATATGCAAGAGGCCCAAAAATCCGCACCTGAATCCCAGTCCCAAGGCGGCGGAGTTTTCATTTTGATAATCAATGCTGGCATCATTGAGTTTGAGCTTTGCCAAAGCATCTTTCAACAAGTCATATTGACTGGAATCAACCGGAAATATGGAGCAAAACACAACCGGCACCGAGGGCTTAAAACCTTTAAGCGGTTCTGCGCAAGTTTTTTTATTATCGGTAATCGTATCTCCGATATGACAATCCCCGACACTTTTGATACTGGCAGTGATAAAGCCGACCTCGCCCGGATAAAGAGCCTCGACATCCGTCATTTTCGGAGAGAAAACGCCAACTTTTTCAACCTGATAAGTTGCGTTGTTAGACATCATTCTGATTTGTTGTTTTTTGCGCAAGATGCCATCGTGAATACGCACCAAAATAATCACGCCCAAATAGCTGTCATACCAGCTGTCAATAAGCAAAGCCTTAAGCGGAGCATTTTCATCGCCTTGGGGAGCAGGCAGTCTGTGCACGATAGCTTCCAAGAGCTCCGGCACACCAAGCCCGGTTTTGCCGGATGTCTCAATGGCATCAGAGGCATCAAGCCCGATAACGTCTTCAATTTGTCTTTTAACCTTTTCCGGATCGGCTGAAGGGAGGTCAATTTTATTTAAGACCGGCACAATTTCGTGATTGTTGTCAATGGCCAAATAGACATTAGCCAAAGTCTGCGCCTCTACGCCTTGGGTCGCATCCACAACCAACACAGAGCCTTCACAAGAGGCCAGAGAGCGCGAAACTTCATAAGAAAAGTCCACATGCCCGGGGGTATCCATAAGATTGAGCTGATAAGTTCTACCGTCTTTGGCCTCATAATTAAGACGCACGGTCTGGGCTTTAATGGTAATGCCACGCTCTTTTTCAATATCCATATTATCGAGCACCTGCTCGGTCATTTCTCTTTTTTCGAGCCCGCCGCAAGCCTCAATCAATCTATCTGCCAGTGTAGACTTTCCATGATCAATATGAGCAATAATTGCAAAATTACGAATTAGGTCCAGATTATGTTCATTCATTTTTCGACTTTAATCCCCAAAACTTCTCATAAAATTACTATTGAAAATACCCGAAAAAATAAATTTCGCAACCTAAATTTAATCAGATAATTTTCTATGGATTGACTAGGCGGGTAAAATATGACTATAATCAGAGTATAGGTATTATTTGGAGTATAATCAGATGAGAAAGATGATAGACATTGACTTTGGCTCCACTCGTTATGATGAGCTGGTTGAGCTGCGCTACAAAATTTTACTGGAACCCTTGGGGCTAAAATTTTTGGATTCGCACCGCCAAAAAGAAATGAATTATTTGCACATCGGTTGTGTTGAATGCTTGGATGACAAATTGGTAGGTGGCTTAATGTTAGCCCCCGTAGACAATGATGATGTGCGCTTACTCCAAGTAACAGTAGATACCAAATATCAAAGAGAAGGTATCGGCCGCGCCATGGTAGAATATGCCAAACAACGCGCCCGTGAAGCTGGCTATAAAAGAATGTTCATCCACGCCAGACTAACCGCCATCCACTTTTATGAGAAGATAGGTTTTCACCAAGAGGGTGACATTTTTGAGGAACAAGGCCTCACCTTCGCCAAAATGGTAATAGACTTATAATCAATTTGCACTTAACCCCCGAACAAAACGGGGGTTAAGTTTGTCTATATACAGCCATTAGGGATTGACACTTAATTAAAAATACACTAGCCTAGAGAGAGGATATTCTTCTATCCAGAGGTGTGTGTAATGAAAAAACAATTTTTAGCGGCAATTGCCGTCTGCTTGCTTTTTGTATCAAGCGCTGAAGCTCGTACTTATTATTTACCAGATTTCCAAAAAAGTTTTATTTATGGGAAACGCGTCAACGAAAGTCATACAGGTGCACACACATCTACACCATCCTGTAGCACTTACGGCTATTATTCTGCGACCTCCAGGCCCGATAACGCCGATTGTAGTAGTGTCTCGTTTCCCAACCTCATATGCTATTCCTGCACTTGCCCCAGCATTTACCAATATAATGAAGAAAATTGTTCTGGAGATTATGTTTATTCAGGAAAAGCCTGCTTAGAAAAATATGCAGAGTGTCTTTGCGACCCAACAAAATATCCCGCCACATCGACAACTTCTGGCTGCGGAATTGGAGAAATGGTTGATACATCTCATTCTTGCACAAATAAATCTGACGATTCCGTTTCCTACGCATGTATAGAAGATCCCTGTTATGGCCTGATTGATAATCAAACCGATTGGGGCTGTGAAAAATGGTATGATCAATGCCCTAGCATGTGTGAAATTGGCAAGATTTGCGTTCCCAATGATTGCTCTGAATACACTCTCGGTTCCTGTCCTGTTGGCAATATTTGTGAGAGTTGTACCAAAGGATGCGGAGATGACATTCCCTTATACAAGAGTAAGGGATGCTTAGATGGCTATTATTTGATTGACGGCAAATGCACCCAAATAGAAGGAGAGATTGCTCTCACTTTCAAGGCCGAAGCCTCTGATACCGTAGGCCTTTCCATAACAATTGATGACTATATGATAGATTGGGGCGACGGACAAATAACAAGAGAAACAGCAACAACCCCCAAGGGTAGCAAATCCACCATTAATCATACCTACTCAGAAGCAGGAAATTACCAAGTTAGAGTGGAAGGAAATATAAAAGATTTCAAAGTAGCAAAAGCTTCTACAGCAGAGTTAATAAGTCTTAATCGTTTGGATCTAGAAACAGTTACCTCTTATGAGTTTGCTTTTAGTGATAATTGTACAAACACCACCGGCACCATCCCGGCCTTACCCAAGAACCTGGTCAACGGTCATAGTATGTTCTCCGGTTGCAGTGGATTAACCGGAAATGTGCCAACTTTGCCAGATACATTGACCAATGGAAGAACAATGTTCTCCAATTGCAGCGGCTTAGACGGAAAAATTACAAGCATAAGCAAAGGACTAACCGATGGATATCAGATGTTTTACCACTGCTCTGGCCTAACTGGAGATATTCCTGCATTACCTGATAGTTTAACAGAAGGCTACGCAATGTTTGCCGGTTGTACGAGCCTAGATGGCAAAATAACGAGCTTTGGCAAGAACCTAAAAAATGCCCCCAGCATGTTTAATAGCTGTTCTAAGTTAACCGGTGATATTCCGGCTCTGCCAGATAGTTTGACCAATGGACTTTCTATGTTTGAAAAATGTAGTAGTTTAAATGGTAAAATAACTTATATAGGCAAAGGACTTACCAACGGATACTAAATGTTTGATGGCTGTAGCAACCTTATTGGTGACGTACCAGCTCTGCCAGACGGTCTGACAAAATCTTTTGCCATGTTCCGCAACTGCAGCAACTTAGACGGCAAAATTATCGGCTTAGGAAAAGGATTAAAAGAAGCTCCTTCTATGTTTGCTGGATGCAAAAAACTAACAGGTCCCATTCCAGCTCTTCCTGACAGTTTAACCAATGCATCTTCCATGTTTACCAGTTGCCAAAAACTAACTGGGGATATTCCTGCACTACCTGATAATTTAACTTCAGGAAACTACATGTTCCAAAATTGTAGTGGCTTAAACGGAAAAATAACAAGTTTTGGAAAAAGTCTTACAAGCGCCACAGGTATGTTTGATGGCTGCAGCAGTCTGACAGGTGATATCCCTGCTTTGCCAGATAGTTTAACAACGACATCTCTAATGTTCCGTAATTGTAAAAACCTAGATGGCAGAATCACAAGTTTTGGTTCTGGCTTAAAAGAAGCAAACTCCATGTTTATCGGCTGTTCTAAACTAACGGGTGATATCCCTGCCTTACCAGACACATTAACCAACGGAAGTTATATGTTTAGCGGCTGTAGCAGTTTAGATGGCAAGATAACCAGCTTTGGTTCTGGACTAACCAATGGATCTGAAATGTTTTTTGGCTGTTCAAAACTAACTGGGGATGTGCCGGCATTGCCAGATAGTTTAACTAATGGATACTTTATGTTTAGCGGCTGCAGCAGTTTAGATGGTAAAATCACCAGCTTTGGTAACGGACTTACTGATGGGCGGTCTATGTTTAACGGCTGTTCAAAATTAATTGGGGACGTGCCGGCTTTACCTGACAGTCTGACCAACGGATCAAATATGTTTCATAAGTGCAGCAGTTTAAATGGCAAAATCACAAGCTTTGGCTCTAGCTTAGAAAATGGTTATGAAATGTTTTTTGGCTGCAGCAGTCTAACCGGAGACATCCCGGCTTTGCCCGATAGTTTAACCAGTGGATACTATATGTTCAATGGTTGCAGCAGTTTGGATGGCAAAATCACAAGCTTTGGCAGCGGACTTACTGATGCTCGGTCTATGTTTATCGGCTGTTCCAAACTAACTGGAAATGTTCCGACATTTCCAGACTCATTAACCAACGGAAACTACATGTTTAGTGGTTGCTCCGGCCTAACAGGTGTTGCCCCTGCCAAACCTGCAGGTTTAACCTCCTATACTCAAATGTTCAAAGGCACTCAAGTGACACAGACTTCTGAATGGCCCAGCAGCGCTTGGTAAAGTCTAAAGACAACAACAAAACCCCCGCCTCTCAACAGAAGCGGGGGTTTTACTATTTATCAAAAACCTAAAGAGCTAGCGCTCAAGTTTTTTATAGCGGATACGGTGCGGTTTGGCCGCCTCCTCACCCAGACGGCGAACTTTGTCTTTTTCATATTCCTCAAAGTTGCCCTCAAACCACTCAACATGGCCGTCATCTTCATAAGCCAAAATATGGGTGGCCAAGCGGTCCAAAAACCAACGATCGTGTGATGTCACGAGCACACAGCCGGGATAGTTCATGATTCCTTCCTCAAGCGAGCGGAGAGTATCAACATCCAAGTCATTGGTCGGCTCATCAAGCAAAATGACATTAGCACCTTTTTTAAGCATTTTTGCCAAATGCACACGGTTTCTTTCACCGCCCGAGAGCTGACCGACTTTCTTCTGCTGGTCGCCGCCTTTGAAGTTAAACTGCCCCACATAAGCGCGAGACGGAACCTCTTTTTTGCCAAGTTGAATCATATCCAATCCGTCAGAAATTTCTTCCCATACATTCTTGTTGGGATCAAGCTCATCTCTTGTTTGGTCGACATAGCCAAGGTCCACAGTCTCGCCTAAGCGGATTTCGCCGGAATCTGGTTTTTCCTGTCCGGTAATCATCTTAAAGAGCGTAGTCTTGCCGGCGCCATTAGGGCCGATAATGCCCACAATCGCACCCTTGGGAATTTTGAAAGACAAATCATCAATCAAAACTCTATCGCCAAAAGATTTGCTGATATGGTTAGCCTCAATCACCAAATCTCCCAAACGCTCGGTCATCGGAATTGTGATATTGGCCGTTGTAATTTTATCTTTGGTAGATTGTGCCAGCAATTCATCATAAGCATTAATACGAGCCTTAGACTTTGCCTGTCTGGCTTTGGGATTTTTCTGAATCCACTCAAGCTCATTGGCCAAAATCTTTTGTCTGGCATTTTCTTCTCTGGCCTCTTGCTCAAGACGTTTTTGTTTTTGCTCCAACCAAGAAGAATAGTTGCCCTCATAGGGAATTCCTTGTCCGCGGTCAAGCTCCAAAATCCACCCTGTTACATTATCCAAGAAATAGCGATCGTGAGTAACCATAACCACGGTGCCTTTATAATCCTTGAGGTGATTTTCAAGCCAAGCGACCGATTCGGCATCCAAGTGGTTGGTGGGCTCATCCAAAAGCAGCATATCTGGCTTTGAGAGCAGTAGGCGGCAGAGAGCCACACGGCGCTTCTCACCACCTGAGAGTTTGGTAACATCTGCATCAGCCGGCGGGCAGCGCAAAGCATCCATGGCAATCTCAATCGTGCGCTCCAAATCCCAACCGTTGCAGGCATCTATTTTTTCTTGCAGTTCGGCTTGCTCATTAATCAGGTTGTTCATTTCCTCATCGGTCATTTCCTCGCCAAAACGCATGGAAACATCCTCAAATCTTTTGAGCAAATCTCTGGTTTCTGCCAAACCATCCATAATGTTTTCCATCACGTTTTTATTTGGGTCGAGTTGTGGCTCTTGCTCCAAGTAACCAACCTTGATACCATCGGCAGCCCAGGCCTCACCATTAAAATCCTTATCTACCCCGGCCATAATTTTAAGCAAAGTAGACTTACCGGCACCGTTCACACCCAAGACACCGATTTTTGCCCCCGGCAGGAAGGAAAGTGTAATTCCCTTAAAAAGCTCTTTCCCGCCCGGAAAGACCTTGGTTAAATTTTGCATGACAAACACATACTGAACTGCAGCCATTTTCATCTCCCAAAAATTATCAGATTGGCTTTGACTATACAGACTAAAAAACAAAAAGCAACTTTTTAATTGCGGCGGCGGCTGATTCGGCCGATTGTCGGCGGCGGCAATTCGGCTCCGTTAGCCTGCGCAATCGCATCATCTTGAACTTTCACTTCCGTAATGGTAGCCTGAGTGCCGTTATAAATAGCTTTGGCCGCCTCACGATCTTTGTTATTCTTATAAATATAGCGGGCATCATAGGGCTTGCGGGGAGTAAGTATTTGCCCGTCAGGCATCTTAATGGTCCCATCAGCATAGAGCACCGCCTTAAAAATCTCTTGCCTATCAAAACGGCGGTTGATTTCCGCACATTCAAAAAAGCCGTCTAATTCTTTAGAGATATAGGCATTGGCTTTTTCCTCGGAATAAGCATAGATAGCGTCATTTTGGAGCTTGTCAGACGGAGACTTGGTGAGCAATATTGCTCTGGCCAACATCTCAAACGTATCATATTTTGAGGATCCGCAAGCCAACCCCTGCCCGGCGATTGCCCCCAGAGCGCGCACTTCCTCAATATAAGGCATTTGGGCATTGGCAAAAGCAACCGGCCACCAACAAAAAAGAGCAAGCAAGCACCATTTTTTCATCTGATATCTCCCGTTAAACTGTGCTCATTATATAAGACTTATCCCAAAAATCAAAAGCTATTCTCATTTTTTTTAATAAAGAATCTAAAAATTAAGTTGACAAAGCATCTTATTTGTCATAAGTTGCGGATAACTTTTGACAGGTAAGGATAGAGAAATGAAAATTTACAGCTCTTTAAAAAGCAAAAAAGTACGTGACAAGGACTGCAAAGTTGTCCGCCGCAAAGGTCGCGTTTATGTCATCAACAAAAAGAACCCTAAGTTAAAAGCACGTCAGGGCTAATTTGTTGTTTAGCTTTTATGGTTTTTGAAAAACCCGCTGTTTTCAGGCGGGTTTTTTAGTGTTTTAAAAACGCAACAGGCTCCGATTGATTTCCAACCGAAGCCTGGCTTTTTCATTTGGTTCACAACATATTTGCCAACGCGGCAAACGGTGTGTTGTGGGTCGGCCCATCGTTCTGATAGACCTTTTCCGAGAGTTCAGGGTATTTCTTTTTGATGAGCTCAAGAGTCTCTTCGTGTAAAAGAAGCCCGTCGGCATACAAGAGAAAAATCTCTTGAGAAAACTCAAGAAGAGCAATCTCCTCTTCTGCATCAAGAACAAGATTCGGAGCAGCTCTTTCCAGAGCGTCCTCGTTCTCCTGCTCTATCAGCCACATAAACAGTGGCTTAGAGAGCTGCCATCCGGCCTCGCAATAAAGGCGGATAAGCTCTTTCTTGCCTGGAGACATAAGCACTTTTTCATCAGTAAGTGGGTATTTCACCACATACTGCTTCTGAAACTCCAAAAACTCCGGGTCATCAGAAGTGAAAAATGCCCATTCAACATCTTTTTTCAATCGCCCTCTGGCAATTTTTTCAGCCAGAATGGCTTTATCAAAATTTTCCATAATTGTATTAATTAAAAAGATTTTTCAATGAAACCACCATACCATATTTTGCATAGTGGGTCAACCACAAATTAGACAAATTTTTCAATAAATTTAGCGCGCAGTTTGAACTCTGCGCGCATAAACTTCATATCCGTTATCAATAAAGAACTATTTGATATATACGGTATGCAGCATATTGGTCCGCCCTTTGACATTAAGCGGAAACCCTGCGGTGATAATGATATGGTCACCTGACTTGGCATAACCATTATCAACCGCGGCCTTAACAGCCGAGTCCTCAACATGGTCAAAGCTCTTAAAGCTCTTTTTGTTTACAAACGGCCGAACTCCCCAAACCAAAACCAATCGGCGCGCCACCGCAATATCGGGCGTCAAGGCCAAAACCGGCAGATAGGGGCGCTCTCTGGCGGTCAAAAAGGTTGTAAGCCCAGATGTTGTGTAGCTGACAATGGCCTTAACATTTTTCAAAACACAAGAAAGCTCACTGGCAGCAAAAGTAATGGCGTCAGCCTCACCGCTGTTGCAGGGACGACGGCGAGAAGCTTGTGTAAGTTCAAAGAACAAAGGATCCCCTTCTACCTGACGAACAATTTTGTGCATCATCTGCACCGCCTCGGTCGGATATTTTCCGGCCGCAGTTTCAGCCGAAAGCATAACCGTATCGGCGCCGTCATAAACAGCCGTAGCCACATCAGAGACCTCTGCTCTGGTGGGGGTGGGATTATTAATCATGGATTCGAGCATTTGGGTGGCAATAATCACCGGTCTGGCATATTTGCGACAGGCAGCCACGATTTTCTTTTGCAAAACCGGAACATTTTGGATGGGACATTCAACGCCCAAATCGCCGCGCGCCACCATAATGGCATCAGATTCTTGGATGATGGCATCCAAGTCATCAATCGCGCTTGGTTTCTCAAGTTTAGAGATAACCCAAGCTTTTCCGCCGATGAGCTTTTTGGCCTCGCGCACATCTTCTGCTCTTTGCACAAAAGACAAGCCAATCCAATCAACCCCGAGCTTCAAAGCAAAGGCCAAATCTTCACGGTCTTTCTCGGTAATGGCGGAGATATTAAGCTGAGTATTTGGCAGATTAACACCCTTGTGGCTGGAGATATAGCCGCCGACTTTAACTTTTGTCACTGCCTGTTTTTTATCACAGCTCTTAACATTCAAAACAATATAGCCATCATTAACCAGCAAATCATCACCGGGTTTCAAAGCCTCAAAAATTTCCTTATGAGGCAAGCAAACACGCTTGTCATCACCGGGTTCCGGATCCATATCCAAGGTAAATGTCTGGCCTTCTTTGAGCAAGACCTTATCTTCTTTGAAAGTGCCCACACGCAATTTTGGCCCCTGCAAATCTGCCAAGATAGAAATGAAACGCCCCTTTTCTTTTTCCAACTGACGAATAATTTTTACGCGCTGTTTGTGCTCGGCATGGGTGCCGTGGCTAAAGTTAACGCGGAAAGCATCAGCTCCTGCGTCTATCAATTTTTCTAGCTGTTCGCGGGTAGCAGAAGAAGGGCCGATGGTGGCCAAAATTTTAGTGTGTGTATCTGTAGGCATATAAATTCTCCTCACATAAAAGATAGCACCAATGTATATCACAATAAGTTAACAAGCTATTATTTTTAATTAGGTGATGCACAAAAAATTATCACTTGTCAAACAGATTCAAATTTGCTAGCTTCCATAACAATATAGTTACCAAAAAAGGAGATTAAAATGAGTGAAGAAAACAACCCTGAAGTCGGCGGCATTGCCGTAGATCGCTTGCGTTCTTTGGTTGAAAGAATTGAGCATTTAGAAGAAGAAAAAGCAGCCATTGCCTCAGACATCAGAGATATTTTTGCCGAGGCCAAGTCGGCCGGTTTTGATGTTAAGATTATGCGCGCCGTCATCAAACTGCGCAAGATGAATGCGGCTGACCGCGATGAGCAAGAATTATTGCTCGAAACCTATCGTAGAGCACTTGATATCTAAAAATAAAGCCCCTCTCAAAAGGGGCTTTATTTATAACTGTAATACGATTCCCAACACCGCGGAAATGCAAAGATAAAAGATTGGGCTCTTTTTCCAAAAATGGATTGAGGCCAAGAGGATAGCAAACACCATTCCCGAAAGCAAGTCTGCCAAAGACAATTTGGCAATCTGCAATCCGGCGAATAAGATAAGCGCCAACACGGCAGGGCGTATTCCCGAAAGCACAGTCTGAACTCTGCTGTTGCACTGGTATTTATTCATCAATTTTGCCACCAAAATAATAACGATAACCGAAGGCGTCACCAGCCCCAAAGTGGCAATAACCGCTCCCAAAAGACCGGCACTGTTATAACCGGCATAGGTTGCCATGTTTACACCCAATGGCCCGGGGGTCGATTCGGCAATAGCAATCATATCTGCCAATTCTTTGGCAGAAAACCAACCATATGAGGCGGACAAATCGAACAAGAAAGGCACTGTAACCAACCCGCCGCCAATTGCAAACAAACCTATTTTAAAAAACTCATAAAACAAGAGCAGGTATATCATTTTTTCTTATATCTCCGAATCTCGCCCATACCAAGAGCAACCAAGGCCGCGAGCACCACAATCCAAACCGCGCTTAAGTTAAAGACCCCAAGCAAGATGAGGGCGCCGACAAATATGGCCATGCTTTGATAGCCGCTCACATTTTTCTTCCAAAGCCCGTAGACAATATCGGCAATCAAAGCCACCACGCAGATTCTAATCCCGGCAAAAGCATAAGCCACATAGCGGTTATGCATATAGCGGGAGAGCACCGCGGCAATCAAACAAATAATGATAAGCGAAGGCAAAATCATACCCAAAGTGGCAAAAGCGGCACCCCAAACACCCTTTTGCCGATACCCGATAAAGGTTGCCACATTAACGGCAATAATCCCCGGCGTACACTGACCGATAGAATATAAATCCAAGAGTTCTTCCTCGCTCAAAAATCGGCGTCTGATAACGACCTCATCTCGCAAAAGCGGCAACATGGCATAGCCTCCGCCAAACGTAAACAAGCCGATTTTGAAAAACAGCATGAGTAAATCAATTAAACTTCGCATAATTTTCCGTTTTTGATTGTTAAATCTATCAAACGCGACTATATTTAATTTAGTTTTACATATAGTTAAAATTGAGTAGCCAAAATGATTATTGCCGTCTTAAAAGAAATCACCGCCGGGGAGCAACGAGTTGCCGCCACCCCTGAAACCGTCAAAAAATATACAGACCTTGGTTTTAAGGTCAGAGTCGAAACCAACGCCGGAGTTGCGGCCGGTTTTGATGATGAAAGCTACCTGGCCGCCGGTGCAGAAATAGCAAAAACGCCGGAGCAAACAACCAAAGGCGCAGATATCATCATCAAAATTCATGCCCCCTTGGTTTCAGAGGATTCGCTGTTTCGCCAAGGACAAACAATCATTGCCAATTTTGATGCCTTATCACAAAAAGAGCGGATTAAAACTATTGCCGCCCTTGGGGTTAATGCCTTTGCCTTAGAACTTTTGCCACGCATTTCCCGCGCCCAAAGCATGGATATCTTATCTTCCCAAAGCAATTTAGCCGGCTACAAAGCGGTTATAGAGGCATTCAACCTTTTGCCCAAAGCCGCCCCGCTGTTGATGACTGCGGCAGGCACCAATGCCCCGGCCAGAGTTTTGGTTCTAGGTGCCGGCGTGGCCGGTCTGCAAGCCATTGCCACCGCCAAAAGATTAGGCGCCGTTGTCTATGCCTCAGACGTGAGAATAGCGGCCAAAGAACAAGTTGAATCTCTGGGGGCCAAGTTTGTGGAAGTTGCCGCGGATGAAGATATGGAAACCAACGGCGGCTACGCCAAAGAAGCCTCGAAAGACTACCTCAAACGCCAAAAAGAGGCCCTAACCGAGAGGTTAAAGCAAACAGACATTGCCATCACCACCGCACTTATCCCCGGCAAACCGGCTCCAAAATTAATTGATGCGAAGATGCTAAAGCAAATGCCCAAAGGCTCTGTTGTGGTTGATATGGCGGCAAATTCCGGCGGCAATGTTGAGGGCAGCAAAAAAGATTCCCTCCTAGATATTGAGGGCATCAGAGTTTTGGGCAACAGTAACTTGGCCTCAAGCATACCCTATTCTGCCAGCCAGCTGTTTGCCAAGAATATTTTTAATTTTTTGAATGCGCAATACGATAAAGAGAAGAAAGAATTAAAATTTAATTTTGATGATGACCTGGTATCTCAAACCTGCATTTGCCGCAATGGTCAATATTTGTTGGAGGATAGAAAATAATGGAAATTTGGATGCTTTTAACCATATTGGTCTTGGCGTGCTTTATTGGGTATTTTGTGGTTTGGGGTGTCACCCCGGCGCTTCACTCCCCGCTGATGAGTGTTTCCAATGCCATCTCCGGCATTGTTGTCATCGGCGCTTTGGTCACAGCAGGCGTAGCTGATGCAAGTATGGCAAAAATTTTGGGGTTAGTTGCAGTGTTTTTGGCCTCCGTCAATATTTTCGGCGGTTTTGCCGTTTCTCACCGCATGCTCCTGATGTTTAAGAAAAAGGAGAAAAAATAATGTCTTGGTTGCTTCCTTTATCTTATATTTTATCGGGCAGTTTGTTTATATTTTCCATCCGCGGTCTAGCCTCTCCCAAAACTGCCAGAAGCGGAAACCTGCTTGGCATGCTGGGCATGATATTAGCTATTGCCGCCACCATGTTTTCTCCCCTGGTGAGTGATTGGCTGTTGCCTTTTGGTGTTATCTTGTTGGGCGGCATGGTTGGAACTTATAGTGCCTTAAAAGTCAAAATGACTTCTTTGCCGCAAATGGTGGCAGCCTTCAACGGCCTAGGCGGTTTGTCATCGGTTTTTGTTGCTTTGGCAGAGATTATCTCTGGCTCAAGGGCTTATTTAGACAACAGCATCGGGCTGATTATCGGTGCCGTTGCTTTCTCCGGCTCCATGGTTGCCTTTGCCAAACTGCAAGGGCTAATATCTGCCAAGGCTCTTGTGTTTAAGGGGCAACAATTCTTAAATCTGGTCTTAGCCGTTGCCATGTTTGGCTTGTGCGGATATTTCATTTGGAGCGGAGATTTAGAAATTTTCTATTATCTGGCCGCGCTGACAATTTTGCTTGGTGTCCTTTTGATTTTGCCCATTGGCGGAGCAGATATGCCGGTTGTCATCTCCATTCTCAATGCCTATTCCGGCTGGGCAGCGGTAGGCATTGGCTTTTCGCTTAACAATGTTTTGCTGATTATTGTCGGCTGCTGATTATTGTCGGCGCCATTGTCGGTGCCAGCGGTGCAATCTTATCTTATATCATGGTCAAGGCCATGAACCGCTCCTTGTTGAGTGTAATGCTTGGCGGATTCGGGGCAGAAAAACAGGGTAGCACATCAGCACTTGGGCAAGACAAAACCGCTCGCTCGGGCAATCCGCAAGATGCGGCCTTCATTATGGAAAATGCAAATAAGGTCATCATTGTTCCTGGCTATGGCATGGCAGTTGCTCAAGCTCAACATATCTTAAAAGAGATGGCCGATGACTTGCACAAAAACTATGGTGTAGAGGTTAAATTTGCCATTCACCCCGTTGCCGGCCGCATGCCGGGCCACATGAATGTCCTGCTGGCAGAGGCAAATGTTCCATATGAAGATGTTTTTGAGCTAGAAGAGATAAACCGAGAATTTGCCACCGCTGATGTCGCTTATGTCATTGGCGCCAACGATGTCACCAACCCCTTGGCCAAAACCGATCCGGGTTCTCCCATTTATGGCATGCCGGTTCTAGATGTTGAAAAAGCCAAGACCGTGTTTTTTGTAAAACGCTCTCTAAATAGCGGCTATTCCGGAGTTGAAAACCCACTGTTCTTTGCCGAAAACACCATCATGCTCTATGGCGATGCCAAAAAAGTAACCGAGGAAATTGTCGCCGCCCTGGAGCAAAACAAATGAAAAAAAGAACGTTTACCTCCCCGCTGGGGCCAATATGCCTCACAGAAGAAGACGGATTTTTAACCGATGTTGGTTTTTGCACCACCAAAGCAGAAGCGGCAGATGAGAGCCCTTTGTTGGCGGAAGCAGAACACCAATTGGCAGAATATTTTTTAGGCCTCCGCCAAAATTTTGATTTGCCGCTAAACCCTAAGGGAACAGCCTTTCAACAAAAAGTTTGGCAGGCATTGCTGCAGATTCCCTATGGCCAAACTGCAAGCTATAAAGAAATTGCCTGCAAAATCGGCAATGAAAAAGCTTACCGCGCCGTAGGCCTTGCCAACCATAATAATCCCATTGGCATCATCATTCCCTGCCACCGAGTGGTGGGCGCAAACGGCAACCTCACCGGATATGCCGGCGGGCTTGAGAAAAAACAAAAATTACTGGAGCTGGAACAAAGAGTTATTTCAAACCAAAAGGCTTAACCACTCTCTCAAGCACACCCTGAGTTTTAGAGATTGCTACCCCATAGTTGGTAATCGGCACGCCTCTGCGCACACATTCTTTGAGGCGCCTCAACATTTCCATACGGTTGAGCATACAGGCCCCACAGTGAACAACCAAAGCATATTTTTCCAAATCCTCAGGAAAATCTCCGCCATGGCAAAACTCAAATTCCAAGTTCTTACCGGAATATTTCTTAAGCCAGTTGGGAATTTTCACTTTGCCGATATCATCATCCATCGCATGATGAGAACAAGCCTCAGCAATCAGGATTTTGTCTCCATCCTTGAGAGTGTCAATCCTTTGAGCTCCGGCAAACATTGTCGGCAAATCGCCTTTATTGCGAGCAAAAAGAATAGAAAATGTGGTGAGCGGAATATCAAGAGGCACAATCGGCGCCACCTTCATCACCACCTGAGAGTCCGTAATCACCAAAGCGGGTTTGGCTTTGAGCTGAGAAAGTATCTCCGAAAGCTCGCTTTCTTTAACGGCAATCGCTTTGGCACCCTTATCCAAAACCTCACGCAACACCTGCATCTGCGGCAAGATTAAGCGCCCCTTGGGAGCAGAAAGGTCAATTGGCACCACTAACAAAACGATATCTTTAGCCTCAAACAAATCACCAGCCAAAAGCGGTTCTTTTTTCTGGTCTTCCGGCACCAAAGAGATGATAAGATTTTTCAAAGCATCAAGATTATCATGAGCTGCTGCAGAAACGACTTCAAAAGGCACATTTTTGGCTCTGAGCCAAGCCAAGTCGGCTTCTGCCGGAGCAGAGATATCTTTTTTATTAAAAGCCACCGCCAGAGGAATTCTAAGAGCCAAAATATCTTCAATAATCTCTTTGTCTTTGGCCTGCAAACCGTCTTCACCGACAACCGCCACGGCAACATCTGAGCGACACAGAACTTTTTTAGTGGCTTTAATACGCTGTGCCCCCAGCTCACCTTCATCATCAAGCCCGGCGGTATCAAAAAATGTCACCGGCCCCAACGGCAAGAGCTCATAAGGCTTGGCCACGGCATCGGTTGTTGTTCCGGCTTGAGAAGAGACAATAGCCACCTCTTGCCCGCAGAGAGCATTAATCAAAGAAGACTTTCCGGCATTTCTGCGCCCGACAATACTGATAATCGTTCTCAAAGCCCGCGGTGTGGCGGCAGCATTTTCACTCATTTAGTGGTTCTCCCCATTGAATTAGTATTAAAACATGATTATAATTTTTAGCAAAATTTGATAAGTGAATCAAGAATCACGAGCAAAAAATGCACCTCGTTTTTATCAATAATTAAGTTTTTTAACATAAAATACCACAAATTTCAATTTGAAAGACGGAATAAAAAATGCATTCAATTCACGCTCTGATGATAGACCTGACGTTAATCACCATCTACGCCGGAATCACCACGCTTATTTTTAAGAAACTAAAACAACCGATTGTCTTAGGCTATATTTTAGCAGGTATTTTTGCCGGTCCGTTTTTTAACTTTGTTCCAACCGTAACCGATAAAGAAAACCTGACTCTCTGGGCGGATATCGGTGTTATATTCTTACTGTTTAGCTTAGGCCTGGAATTTAGCTTCCGCAAGATGATAAACGTAGGCAAATCCGCGATGATAACCGGCATGGCCAACATTTTGTTTATGCTCTTTTTAGGCTACAACACTGGCATTTTGCTTGGTTGGTCGGTAACAGACAGCTTTTTCTTGGGCAGCATGATATCCATGTCCTCCACCACCATCATCATCAAAGCCTTTGATGACTTAAACATCAGAAAACAAAAATTCACCGGCCTGGTATTTGGCGTTTTGGTGGTTGAAGACATCGTCGGAATTTTAATGCTGGTTTTATTGCCGACCATTGCCTTAGGTAACACCATAGACAGTCAAGAACTGGCTGTTAGCACCTTAAAACTTGTATTCTTTTTAGTCTTGTGCTTCATCATCGGGATTTATTTGGTACCAACCCTGTTAAAAAAGATCACGGAGTTTTTAAATGATGAGCTATTATTGCTCATCACCATAAGCCTTTGTTTCGGAATGGTTTTGCTGGCGACATACTCTGGCTTTTCAGCTGCCCTTGGCGCTTTCATCATGGGTTCTATTTTGGCGGAAACAGAAATTGTAGGGCGCATAGAAAATGTCCTAAAACCGCTGAAAGACTTTTTTGGCGCAGTATTTTTTGTTTCTGTCGGCATGATGGTAGATCCCGGCATGTTCATCACTTATGCCTGGCCGATTTTAGTCATCACGTTTATCGTCATTGTTGGTAAAGTTCTGTTTTCTTGTTTGGGATTTTTGTTCTCCGGCCAAACCCTAAAAACAGCCATTCAGGGAGGTTTTTCTTTAGCGCAGGTTGGAGAATTTGCTTTCATTATCGCCAGTCTTGGCATGAGCATCGGCGTATTAGACGCGCGTGTATATCCGATTATTGTCGCCGTATCGGTCATCACCACCTTCTTAACCCCGATGATGATAAACTCTGCCGATTCTGCCTATAAGAAGATATCTAAAATCATCCCCGAACAATGGGAAAAATACATCGAGCGCAACACCTCTCTGGCGAATGAATCCAAGATGGAAGAACGCCGCTGGAAATTGTTGTTTAAGAACTATTCCTTGCGTTTAGTTTTATTTTCCATGATATTGACCGGCATTTTAGGGCTTTCCATTTACTTCCTAAAACCATTTTTAGACAACCTTCTGCCCAGTTTAGCAGCAAGAATTTTAGCCACCATAATCACCTTTGCAGCCATGGCCCCATTCCTAAAAGCGCTGATTGGTTGGGAAGCAATATTGCCGATTTTCCTCAAAGAAAAAATAGCTGCTTTTCTGTGCAAGATTAGCGCTCGTTCCGCCGCTGAAAGCGAGGAAACCAAACGCGGCATCATTCAAAAGATTGAAGACAAATTTGGCATTTGCCTTGTCGGCGATGAGACGGAGAATGCAAAAAACTTCTTTATTTCCAACCACAAAACGGCCGCTCTCTACTACAAACTCTGGACGGCAAAAAAACTAAACCGTGTTCCGCTGATGTTGCTCACCAGTTTCAGGCTTTTGGTTGTGTTATTTTTTATTGTCACCGGGGTACACCAACTTCTGACCGAAGATCCACGGGTAACGCTGTTGATGGTTATTGGTTCGGTTTTAATACTTCTGCAATCTCGCTGGCTGTTTAACCAATACATGAAAATAGAGAGCCAGTTTTTAACCAACCTCAACGGCAATAAAAAAGCGGAAGAAGAAACAAATTCACCTTCCGCCACAAAATCAGAGTGATTCGATATCATCATTAGCAATCAACTGGACGACCTCATCTCCGCTCCAATAAATATGAGTAGGAGATATTTTAAGAACGACCCCGTTTTGTTGGGCCTTCTCGGGCACAACTCTTCCCAAACAATTGTTATCGAAAAGATAGAAGAGCTCATCTCCTAGATGCACCTCATCGCCTGGCTTTTTATTAAAGTGAACAACCCCGCCTTGTGCTGCTCTATACTTCTTCAGTCGGCCAAACACGCATACCTTATCCAATGCAGGAGAAGAATGTTCGCCACTTATCATACCCTTAGCCGCCAATAAGTTCTTTAGTCCATCAAATACTTTTTCCACATATTGTGGTTCATAAGCATCGTGACTCCCGCATTCAATACACAAATTGGGTTTACCAACTTTATCTAGGCAGGCATTTAAGGTATTCTGATAGGCAGGATACGCCTCCACATCCAAAAACTGGTTATACTTGAGCCCCACCATTTTAACAAAGGGCAAATATTCCTTTTTTGTAAAAATAGCAAAAGGAATACTACTCCTAGAAGTATGCAAATCAACGACAAAATCTGCAGTTTTTGCCCTTTGAAAAACTGCAAAAGCAATTCTTTCTCCCAAAGAGCCATCAATATTTCCGGGGAAATTACGGTTCCAATCCTTTCCCATATAGAAATCAAATTTTCCATTTGTTGAAAAATAAGCTCTTTGAGTCCAAGCAACAGGATTCGCACAAGGCGCTAAAATTACTTTTCCTTTAATCAGATTTGTTTGCAAAAACTCAAACAACTGATGAATAATCCACTGGGTAATCTCACCGCCATGCATTCCGCTCTGTATATAGAAAGAAGGCCCTTCAACTTGGCTATCAAGCTCAACCGTTGTCAACTCTATTGGTGCACCGGAAGGCATTTGTCCTATCAACACTTTATTTTCTACAACCTCAATCATCTATGCCCTCCTTGAGCTTTCATTACATAACTTACAGCAAAGTTAGCACTGCTTTGTGCAGGAGTAAAGCGCCAAGAATTTTTCTGCGCCAAAAGTGAAGAGTGTCGCTTTACATACAAAGGATTTTTCTGCATATATCCTTTACCAAACAAATGATTATAACAAGCCTCAACCACTCCCTGCCATTGTGGATTAAGGATGGTCTTTCCGCGTTTTATAACAAAAGGAGGTGTTTTTGGATTGGTCACCCCGGTGAGTCTGAAAAGTTGCGAACCATTATCCACCTTGTCGCCAACTTTCCAATCACCTCCCACCAACTTTACCGTTACCTTATTTTGTGAAACATCTGTCTGATATGAAACATCAGCATTTTGTTGACGGAAAGATGAAAATTCTAATTTCCAAGTTCCATCATCTTGCCTAACCACATCATAAAAGCCAGGTTTCAAATTATGTTTAATCTCTTCGGTTTGCCCTACCGGATGCGTTGAATGCACTTTCATATAGAATTCTCCCGGAGAAGTCATATATGCCTGATTAATCTGGAGAGAATTTCGCTGTAGGGAAGCGAACACACTTTGCACTCTTGCCTCGTTAAAATCAGCATAGCTGGCAAGCATCGCCACCTTCAGCAAAGATGGCAATCCGCTCTGCTCAGCATCTTTTGACATCTGAGCTGTTGGTCCCTGCTGCCTGTCATTGATTTCATTGATCCAAATTTTGCCATCATGATCAACAATCAAATCAGCCCCAGCAATACCGACCTTTCCGGCCTTAGCCATCAACGTTGCCAACTTAGTCCCTATTTCTTGGATTTGCGCCCGAATTTTACTATCGTACACAAAACCTACATCATTACCCACCCCATTAGATTCACAGCTTGTCAAATTCTCATCACCAACAGTTTTTAAAGTACCTCGCCCAACTAAAACAACAACATTATCATCATCGATTCCAGCATCTCTGCCCATTTCCAAAAGTTTATCCAATGTCTTAGGACTGAAAGGATCCATATCGGAAGTCAAATTAACTTTTTTAGCCCCAAGCATATTTTTAGCCGGCACTCTATTTCCGGCAAAGAAAGACAAGTTGCTTTCAAAACCATTAATAAAGCGAGCCGCTTTCCTCTCTCCCGGGTGTTCCAAAACATTTTTTATAAACTCATCAGCAGAGCTGATAAAGACCGTCCCTTTTCCACCGGCATTACCATTATGAGAACGACAATCCTGCAAAACCACTTTACCCTGTTGGTTTTTAACTCGTTCATAAACCTTTCGCAAATCTGCCACAGACATACTTGGGTTTACATGCTCGGTAGGAATTTTATAAGTAGCCAAACCTGCCTTATCTAAAATTTCGAGTAAATTTCCCTTTTCTTCAAAATAGTCACGCAGATTTTGTTCAACGGTTGCCACTATTTCCGTGTTCAAACCTCTTTTTTGAATATAGTTGCTCCAACCCAAATTAGCCACATAGGAGAAGACGGCCACCTTCCTGTTAGCAAGCCTTTCATCTGGCAACAAATTAACAATGCCTTCGGTAATATATTCAGGAAACCCTGCCGTATAAGGAAGAGTATCTTCTTCCATTCCCACCTGGGGAATTTCCTTAAAACAACGAGCCCCCTTATATCCTCCGGCGATCATCACATCCACGCCATATTGAGCCAATTCCCGCAATATTTCTCCTCTTTGCGGCACATATGTTGGCATAACGACGCTGACATTTTCTTTTTTAAATTTGCTTGCGACCTGGTATAATAGTTGATTCACTTGTAAAGTTGTTTGTTTTACTTCATTCATTTTTTTATCATTCTATAAATTCTTGGGGTTACATCACGCGAAATAAAAAAATTTATACCGCCCCCAAGCATAGAATTTCGCTACCCAAACGCTTGGGGGCTTTGCAAGAGAATGATAAAAATAAACAAAACAGACAAAAAGAGAGAAAGGGAAGAAACCTCTTTCACCTGAAAATTGATAATGTTAAAAGAAAAAATACTCATTGCTACTCCAAAAACCCGACAGAAAAACTTGTTCATCAACACCTTTAAGCACTTTTTAAAATGCGCCTAAAGGCTAATAATAAACAATCCAATAAACAAAGAGATGGATTTTTGGAAAGAAAACACCAAACAACCGCGATTAAAAATCGCAGCCATTTTTTGAGAATATGTAGAACAAAAACTATTCATTGGTGTTTCCTAATACTTACCGAAATAGTTTTTTACATTTTAATTCCACTGTCAACGAAAAAAACAACGATTTGAAAAAAATTTAAGCAACACCATTCTCAACAGATACAAGAAAACCTCAAACGGGGCTAGTTATAATTGGCGGATGAGGAGAAGCGCTAAGTAAAAACAACCACTGCTCTGGTTGTTTTTATCTGCAAGCTCTTGGGAACATCTTGGCGCGCGAGGGAAGTTCCCAAAACGATCAAAGCAAGCCTAGATGCTCAAGTTATAATCCCGTCCGTTGAAAGCTAGCTCATAAGCGACGCTTGAAACGGCTCATCCGCCCACGAAAAAAGCCCCAAACGGGGCTTTTTAGGAGGGATTTACTCTGCGCTTCGCTTGAGTTGCCTCTGCGGTGCTGCCCTTTGGGCACCGGCATACTTCCGTCTGCCTGCCCCTTGTAGTGAACCCCTCCCTCGGGGGTTAAAATCCGCCCATCCTCAACAATTATAAAAAAACCACCTAAACAAGGTGGTTTTTTTATAATTGGCGGATGAGGAGGGATTTGAACCCCCGATACAGGTTTCCCCGTATACACGATTTCGAGTCGCGCGCATTCAGCCTCTCTGCCACTCATCCAGTATATTTTCAGATTTCAAAATAATTCTTTGTTTCAAGTCTCAAACCATTGCGCGCTCCTCCGGGCTAACGCCCTCT
>CASERH010000028.1 GCA_949290295.1 uncultured Pseudomonadota bacterium
GGACGCCAGGATTTAGGTCAGCTCCGTTTGGAGCTGTAATGAAAAGGCACCATATGGTGCCTTTTCTAGAGAACCCCCAGTTTACTGGGGGATATCTATACTTAAAAAGAAAAAAGATCGCCTTGTTTGGGTTCGCTGTTTAGAACCGCTAGAGCCTCTTTGACTATAGGAATACTGATGGCTCGTTTTCTTTCCAAAGATATATTGTCGACCTCTGCAACCAGCTTGCGGGCAAACTCAAAAGAGCGCGACATATTGGCCAGCATATAGTTGATAATCTCCGGTGAAGGCATTATTTGCCTGTCTACAAAAAGTTTTATCAGTAACGCCGACAAAAGGTCATCATCGGGCTCTTTAATTTCTACTGTCGGAACAATATTCATTCGGGAGCGTAAATCCGGCAATTTGAAATTTAGGCGGGCAGGAGCTTTTTCTGAGGTGAACAAAATGTTGCCGCCTTCATCACGATACATGTTGTATAGGTGGAATAAGGCCTCTTCATCTTTTAGCTCTTCTAAGTTTTCAACAACCAAACAATGATTGTCTTCAAAAAGCTCGCGGCCTTTCTCAAGGCTTAATTGTTTTGCTCTGATAAACGGAATCTTGTAGGGAAAATGGGTGAGGTTAGAGATCTCATTGGCAAAGACGTTTGCCAAGTGGGTTTTGCCGCAGCCCACAGGCCCATAAATGCACAGAGCAAAATATGGCCAATTCGGCCACTGCTCGACAGCGTTGACAGCTTCTTGGTTGCACGGGGAGATCAAAAAATCTTCTCTGCCCAAACTTGGTCGGTGTGGAAATTCCAGTGCCAACTGTTTTATGTTTAATTCTTCTTTTGACATCTCAGTGCCTATTTAAAACATCAAAAACTTTTGCTGTCAAGTCACCTAAACTATAGGGTTTGGTGATAAAATCAAAATCATCAAAATTATCAAGCTCTTGGCGAACAATTTCCTCCGAATAACCGGAGGCTAAAATAACTTTGATGTGGGGAATTTTCTCTTTGATGGCTTTGGTCAGCTCTGCTCCGCTCATGCCCGGCATAACCATATCGGTTAGGAGGAGATCAAATTTATCGTCCTTTTCTACAAATTCGAGTGCATTTTCCGCCGAGCTGCAGCCAACGACCTCGTAGCCTTTTTTTTCCAGAGCCCTGATACCAAATGTGCGAACAGAATCCTCATCTTCTACAAAGAGAATTCGTGCTGCTTTGGCGGGAGCGGTATGAGTGCGATCAATCGCGTTTGAAACATTAAGGCCGACGATGATTTTTTGGTTAATGTTTAACGGCGGTGCTATTTTTTCTTGGACTCTTAAAATCGGGTTGCCATCTTGGCCGGTTATGATTTCTTTGTTGTTTTGTTCGGCCTCCGGTTCTTGTCCATTTTCAAAACGCGGTAGGTATATTGAAAAGACGGTACCTTTGCCGACAACACTGTTAACTTTTATAAAACCTTCGGTTTGGCGGACAATACCATAAACCATTGCCAGCCCTAGTCCGGTACCGGAGCCAACCACATTTTCTTTGGTTGAGAAAAATGGGTCAAAAATTCGGCTCATGTTCTCCGGCGGGATACCGCAGCCGCTGTCTTTTACGTCTATAACCACAAATTCTCCCGGAGCCACAACATCATCTCCAAACTGGTAGGCCTCACTCAAGGCTTCCGTTCTGGTCGAAATTATTAATGTTCCGTTGCCGTTCATGGCATCTTTGGCATTCACTGCCAGATTGATGATAACTTGTGAAAATTGTACCGGATCTACTTTGATATAGCCGAGGTCTGAACCATGGTTGAATTTTAGGCTGATTTGTTCTCCTAATATCCTTTTTAACATATGGCTGAGTTCAGCAAAGTTGTCGGTGACGTCGATTAATTTCGGCTGCAGGGGCTGTTTGCGTGAAAACGCCAATAATTGTCGTACCAGGCCGGCCGCACGATTGGCATTTTGTTTTATCTGAATTAAATCTGCAAAAGACGGATCTCCGACGCCGTGGCGCTGTAATAACAAATCCGTGAAGCCTATCATTGCGGTTAGGAGGTTGTTGAAGTCATGCGCCACACCACCGGCTAATTGTCCGACTGCCTGCATCTTTTGGGCTTGGGCAAATTGAAGCTCTAATGATTTTTGACGAGTGGCGTCTATCAGATAAATAACAAAGCCGTCGTTGGAACTGTTAGCTGCCGCATGAAGGTGTTTCATGGCGCTGATATAAAGCGAGGCAACCGAATCTTTGTGGTCTTCGTTTAGATGAATATCAAGATTCAAGGCATCTTTGCGGTGGTGCCGAATATCATCAAGACTGCGGTTTAAATTCGGGATTTCATCGTTGCGAATAAAGGCTGACAAAGGGTGTTCCAAAAGTTCTGAAGATGTGTGGTTAAAGAGGCTGAAAGCGGCTTCATTGCCTTCGGTTATTTTACCTTCGGGATTGAGAAATAAAATGCCGACCGGAGCATGGTTGAACAACCAGCTGATTTGATCTGATGCGTGGGCGATTTTAGTTTTGAGGTCCGCAGCCGTGGGTAATTGGTTGATGACCACGCCGCGCATCTTTATCTTTTCGTTTTCACGGTAGCTTGTTTGCAAAACATATGCCTCATTTACCTCTCCGGAGGAAAGCGCAAAAAACACATTGCCTTGCCAATATTCTTTGCGGCCGGGGAGCTGAGAGTTGGTTGCTAAAAAGTCGCTTAAATTTTTGCCGCTCAGCTCAGCTATGGGCGTATTAAGAAACTCGGCCAGGTGGTGGTTGGCGTATTCTATCTTATAATCCTTGTCCACCGTGTAAAGACCAACCGGAAGATAGTCCAAAAAATCATGCAGAGAGTTGCATTCCTCTTTGAAGATGTGTTCCATATTTTTTTCCGCCGTTATATTGGTGAGGCGCCAATAAAAGTAGGTTTCTTTTTTTATTCTTTTGATTGAAAAGGCCCCATCAAAAATTTGTGGCTTCTTCAGATACATCGGACGTATTGATATTTCGTACCATTCAAGCTCATTGAAAATTCGCTCGCTTGAGGCATGAAGATTGAGCGACAAAACGACTTTTTCCGTTCCCAGGTTTTGCTTTGCCGTGTGTAGGCGGTAGAAGGCCGCCTTATTTGAGGGGCCTTCAGCCAGATAACGCTCCAAAAAGGTCAGGACTGTATCGGTTTTTAGCAAATCTTTGGCCGGATCATTTTGGATGATGGTTTCTCCGGTCGGGTTTTCAATCCTTCTGATTTCAAAATCGTTGCGGATAATCTCGTTGGCAAAGCCTCCGTAGCTGATGGCTGCTTCTCCGGCATCTAGGGTCTTGATTGTTGCTATCAGGCAATAACTGGTGAGCAGGGTGGTTAGGCCAATCAAATACAGATGATATTCCGGATACAAGAAAAACAGGATGATTGCCGTGGTTAAAAATACCAGAGCAAAAGCAAGTTTTATCAGGCAGGACTGTAGTTGTTTATCCGGCCGGTTGTTGATTTTTGAGCTGCATAACATATCCTATTACCTCGGCTACGGCTTTGAAGTGTTCTTCGGGTATCATTTGATCTATCTCGGTAGAGGCAAACAGCGCACGCGCAAGCGGTGGGTTTTCCACTATCGGAATCTCATGTTCTTCGGCGATGGCTTTAATGCGTAAAGCCATATTGTCTAATCCCTTGGCGGTGACAACAGGGGCGTCCATCTTTTCCATCTTATATTCCAATGCTACGGCATAATGCGTCGGGTTGACAATGACAACATCTGAACGCGGAACAGCCTCCATCATGCGGTGGCGTGCCCGTTCGTTGCGGATTTGTCTTATCCTTGATTTGACCAACGGGTCTCCTTCCATTTGTTTGTATTCGTCTTTAACCTCTTGTTTGGTCATCCGCAATTTCTTTAAGTGGGTGTAGCGTTGGTATAGGTAGTCGGCTACCGCTATCACCAAAACAGCTATCACTACCGTAAACAGCAGCAAAACTACAACTTTGTGAATAAACTGCAAAATAGAAATTGTCTCCATGGATGGCAAGAGATTGACTTTTTCCAAATATGGTCTGACAACTAATATGGCGATAAACGTAATAACCGTTATTTTTATAATGCCTTTTAAGCTTTCAACAATTTTTTTCATGTTGATGAAGTTTGGTAAGGCGGCAAAAATATTGAGCTTATCCCATTTCGGCTCTAATTTTTTGGGCGCATAGATAAAGCCTGTTTGCGCAATACTGGCAAAAATGCCCAAAACCATGAAAATTACAAACGGCAGGCCCAGTACTTTGAATAATCCAAGCACGCTTCTTTTTAACAATTGCTCAAAAATTCCAGGCGTTATCTCTATTTGTCCGGCATTTTCTATGAATAAAATGCTGGTCTGATAGTACCATTTCAGCATTAGGGGGATTAGTAACCATACCACAAACAACATACCGGTTAGCATGATAAAGCTTTTGGCATCTTGTGAGATGGCAACGTCACCTTCTTCTTTGGCCTTGGTGATCTTGCGTTCCGAGGGTTCTTCCGTTTTGGAGGCTTCGTCTTCTTCTTCAGGGGCTACCATATCCTATCTCCTAGTGCAGAAACTGGTTGAGCCCCTCATCATAATACCCGGTAAACCAAAGTATCATCATCGGGGTGGTGATGAACAAAAGCCCAATACCCAAATAAATTTGCAAGGGCAATGATAAAAAGAAGATGTTGAGCTGCGGCATTAGTCTTGAGACCAAACCCATGCCGGTGTAAAAAACTATGGTGAAGGCTATAAACGGAGAGCCCAGCTTGAAGCCCATGATAAACATATCATTGAGCCTGGTTGTCAGGTCTTTGGCAAAGTCTCCCCAGGGCAAATCCTGGCCAACAGGGAAAATGTAATAGCTGTCTACAACCGCAGAAATCATCAGATGATGAATGTCGCTAATGAATATAACCGTCAGGGCAATGATGCTTAAGAATGATTCAACCACTACACTTTGGGTTTGAAAGGTGGGGTCAAAAATTTGGGCATTGCTAAAGCCAATTGCTTGCCCAGCAAGGGAACCTGCTAAAGAAAGAGCGGCGTATAAAACCTGCATAACCACGCCTAAAAAGACACCAATCGTTATTTCTTCCAAGATATAAGTGATAAATATCAGAATATCTGCCGGTTGGGGCGGAAGGTGCGGCACAACCGTCGGCATCAAGATTAAACTCAATGCCAGGGCAATGGATAAACGCACGTTCATGTTGACGTAAGAACTCATAAAACCCGGCATCAACATTAAAGCAGAGCCGAGCCGCAAAAAGACCATCAAAAAATGGTACATATTGAGGTTTAGGAGTTCAATCATCTTTTAGCCACCCTCAATAATCCTATCAAAAAGGCCTTCGGTTAAGGTCCTCATTTGGCTCAGCATGAAAGGAAAAAGTAAAATCAGAGCCACAAAAACACTGATAATCTTGGGAACAAAGGCTAAGGTCATCTCTTGTATCTGAGTTAGAGCTTGGAAGATACCGATAATCAGACCCACAAACAAGGCCACCAATAAAACCGGTGTCACAACTTTCAAAAGAGTGAATATGGCGTCTCTGGAAATGTCTAAAACTTCTACTTCTGTCATGGCGTTTACTCAAGAGGGGTCAAGTGTTCAAAATACAAGTGATTTTCAATGCCGGTGAAAAAGACACCGTCATAGCCGGAGGCAACAATGTCTCTGAAATGGCGTGAGAGAATCTTCTTCCAGCCTTCAGACCAGTAACGCGTGATGAAACCATCTTTATTTACAAAAGATTTTCTCACAATCCAGGAAGGATTGCCAATGGCCCAGTCCTCTTGCCAAAAATAATCTTTGGGAGAGGCTTCTGAAACATTAAGCTCAGCTAGAACCAGCCTCTTGCCGCCGTTTTTCTTGAAACTCATGCGACGAACATCTTCAGGGCTGAAGGGCTGTTTGTTGTGGAAAAGCGGATTGATGACTACAATGTCGTAATTATTGTTTACAATTGCGGCAATCATATCTTCTTTGGATGAATATTGGCTGTCATCTAAAATAAAGGTTATATTTTTAGCCTGCTTTATTTGTTCTATATTGCGCGCGGAATCGTTGATCAGAGGCTGATTAGATGGATCTTGAAACGCAGTCTCTCTGTCTGTAAAGGTGTAGACTGCTTTTTGATCTAAAAGTGAGCGCAAAATTGCCTTATCTAAAGCTTTTTCATCTTGGCAGTGTTCAATGCTGATGTGGCCAAGGCCATGATTGATGGTAACATCTTCTTCTTTGCCATTGCCGCAATAATAGTTATTTAAGGCTACCGCATTTACAGCATTAAGGTATTTGTATGCCGGTGTATCTATTTCCGGTTCTTGGTTGCCTAAATCTTTTGCAAATAAAAATGCCGGATCATAGGCCCCTTCTTTTTGTTCTCTGACCCGATTATAGCCTTCTAACTCATGCTCCCAACGGCTTTTGTACAACAACTCTTGGCCTTCATGGGTCAAAATCTGAAAATTTGGGTTGTGCTTGCGGGCATAATTAATCAACATCAGCAGATTGTTTCTCATCTCCGCACGATAGTTGGTGATGGAATCCGGCAGATAGTCCATTTGTAAGATTTTTTCTTCCGGCAGGTAGGGGTTGACTTGGTCAAAGCCATACAGCCCGCTGCCGGCTCCAACGCTCGGAGCCAGCAAGGCTGCGCATAGGGTAACGCTAATCAGTATGTTTCTAGGTAACAACATCTGCTTGGTGTTTTCCTGTCCTTTCGGGAATTTCAGAAATGCTCATGGCAATCTTAAATATCTCGGTTAACATCTTTAGGGGATCGTTTTTCAAGTCATCTTTGCTGTAGCGCTCAAGATAAACTCTGATGGTGGCACCCGAAGATCCGGTGCCAGATAGGCGATATACAATTCTTGAACCGTCTGTGAAACGCACGATCAAGCCATTCTTGGTGGAGCTGTGATCTACGGGGTCATTGTAGACAAAAGCTCCGGCCTCAGATACCTTAAAGCCTTCAAAAGTTTGGCCGGCGAGGCTGGGTAACTTGGCCTCTAAGTCTGCCATCATCTTGTCGGCAACCTCGGTGTCCACGCCCTCAAAGTCAAAACGAACATAGTAACTGCGGCCGTATTTTTGCCAAAACTCAGTGGTGATTTCTTCTACTGATTTCCCTGTTGCAGCAATAATGTTGAGCCAGAATAATACTGCCCAAATACCGTCTTTTTCTCTGATGTGGGAAGAGCCTGTTCCAAAGCTCTCTTCACCGCAGAAAGTGATGCGCTTAGAATCCATCAGGTTTACAAAATATTTCCACCCGGTCGGAACCTCATAGTAGCCGATATTGTGGGCTTTGGCGACTTTCTCTACGGCGGTGGAAGTTGCAGCAGATTTAGCCACGCCATAAATTCCGTTCTTGTATGCCGGTATAAGGTTAAAGTGGTCTGTCAAAATTGCCAGGCTGTCGCTTGGGGTTACAAAGAATTTCTTGCCCAAAATCATGTTGCGGTCGCCATCGCCGTCATTGGCAGCACCAAAGTCTGCTGCCTTATCTGAGAACATAAAGTTTACCAGTTCTTTGGCATAGACCATGTTGGGGTCCGGATGCAGGCCGCCAAAATCTGGTAAAGGCTTGTAGTTGACGACAGAGCCTTTAGGGGCGCCTAAAATTTCCTCAAAAATTTTAAGGGCGTAAGGACCTGTTACGGCGTTCATGGCATCAAAGCGCATGGTGAAGCCTTTGGCAAACAAAGCTTTTATGGCGGCAAAGTCAAAGATGCCTTCCATCATTTCAACGTAGTCTTTGACGGGGTCTATTACGTCAATCTGCATGCCGCAAACTTCCTGGCGGCCAAGTTTGGAGAGGTCAATATCGGCTACATCGCAGATTTTATATTCTTTAATTTTTAAGGTTTCTTGGTAAATTTTATCACTGATGGAGCTGGGAATTTGTCCACCGGTGTGGTTGGAATATTTAATTCCAAAGTCGCCGTTGATACCGCCGGGGTTGTGCGAGGCTGAAAGGATAAAGCCGCCGTCAGCTTTGTTCTTTAAGATAATGTTGGAACCGGCCGGGGTCGAGATAAAACCGTTTTGACCTATAATCAGGCGGGAGATTCCGTTGGCTGCGGCCATTTTTATAATTTTTTGAATGGCTACATCGTTATAATAACGTCCATCACCGCCGACAACGAAAGTTTTACCTTTTAGCTCTCCAATCACATTGAAGATACTTTGCATAAAATTCTCAATATAGTTGGGTTGAGTAACAACTTTTGATTTGCGGCGCAATCCCGCTGTTCCCATCTTTTGATCTGTATAGGGGGTGGTTGCTATGGTTTTTATCATAATTGCTCCTTAATTTATTTGTCTTACTATTGATGGAGCAATCTTAGCACCATAACCCATAAACACAAGTACAATTGTCAAGTTATGGGCAGATAAACTCAGCTAAATTTTTTATCTCTAATTTGGCAGCCAGGTGGGAAAGAGACATTTTGCGCTTTAGTGGTTCTGTTTGCATATCTAATACAGTCAAGCCATCCAAGAAAAGCTCACGATAGATAACGCGGTCTTTTAGGCCTTCGCAGAATCTGAACCCGTATAACTTTCCAAGTTTTTCCAAAACCTCAAAAACAAAGGCTTTATTACGAGAGCGCAGAGCGGACGTTTTGTTGCCGCAAACAATCCAGTTGAGATAGGCTTTGCCTTTGGCTGCCAAGTGCTTTTTGGCTTCCCATACAAATTCGGCATAAGGTCCGGGGCTTTGCAAGCTGCCGGTTGCAGAATCGATATTGGCTATGGCGCTTAAGTCTATCAGGCTATCGGTTATGGGAGTGATTAAGGTATCGGCGTAGTCATGGGCAGCCTCAAAAAGGTAGTTTTTGTGGCCGGGGGTATCTATGATGATGGCGTCTACTTTGGGAGAAATTTCGCGAATCGTCTCGTCTAATTGTTTTAGCTCTTTTTTGATATCATTGTAATCTGCCACCGGTTCAAATCGATAGTGCAGAGGAATCGGCAAGACAATGTGGTTGTCTTCACAGAATTTGCGCCGGTTCTCAACATATTTAGAAAGAGAGCCTTGGCGGCCGTCTAAATCAATAACTGCTACGTTGAATTTTTCCTGTAGCAGTTTGACTGCCAAGTGCATTGCAATTGTAGATTTGCCGGTGCCACCTTTTTCATTGCCAATAACAATGATGTGTGGTGCTGTTTCTTTAGATTCTGTCATTATTTATTGTCAGCCATTGCAAGTTGTTGATCCTGTTTTGCGGCCACAACTATACAAGACTTATTTGATTTTTTCAAACGATTACATGTGTTATCCGCTTCATTTTTTTCCATGCCAACTAATTTGGAGCGGTAAACAACAGCAGCGCCTTTTTGGGCGGGTTCAATGTCAATTTGTGCCTGACGGGCTGCCGCATAGTTTATTTGCTGACGAATGTGCAGGGCGTAGTTACGTGCTTTGGCATAGTTTGAAAAAGCTCCGACCTGAACGCCCCATTTGTTTTCTTCTGTTTGTTCTGCTGTTTGAGTTTCTTCAGCCGATGAAGATGTTTCTACTTTTGAGGCGTAGAGACTCGGGGTTTCGATGTTATCCGCTAAAGCCAATTTTGTTAGTCCTTTGTTCATCAGGCTGGCAACTTTTTTGTCTCTTTCTTTGGCCGTGTTATGTCCCATTGTGACAGCAATTACTCTGTGTCCATCACGCTCTGCAGACGTAATGATGTTGAAACCAGCTGCGTTGGTAAAGCCGGTTTTCATGCCATCGGCGCCATCAAAGGTTTTGAGTAGGTGGTTATGGGTGTATATGGTTTTTCCTTTGTAGGTGAATTTTTTTGCTGAAAATAAATCATAGTACTGAGGAAAGTGGTGGTAAATTGCCGCTCCCAAAATTGCCATATCGCGGGCAGTGGTTTTTTGTTGGCGATTGGGTAGACCTGAGGCATTTTTGAATGTCGTATTTTTCATGCCTAATTCTCTGGCCACTTCTGTCATGGTCTTGGCAAAATTTTCTTCGCTGTAGCCCAAGCCCTCTGCTAGAACAGTGGCGCAATCGTTAGCGGATTTTACAATTAATGCCATGATGGCATCGCGGACTTTTATTTTCTCTCCCGCTCTTACCCCTAGTTTTGAGGGAGAACGGTTGGCTGCCGTGCGTGAAACGGGCAACTCGTCTTCCATCTTTATTAGGCCTTTGTCCAGTGCATTAAAGGTAATGTAAAGAGTCATGAGCTTTGTTAATGATGCCGGGTAGCGTCTTTCATCGGCGTTATTGGCTGAAATAACATCTCCGGTTTTGGCATTGATGATGATGGAAGAAACCGTGCGGCGGGCAGCATGGGCCGATTGTATGGTGCAAAAACAAAATAGCCCAGCCAAAGCCAGACGCGTAACGTATTGAAATACTTTCATTTTCTTAGCCATGATGATCTTATACTTTCAAACTATGCTCAAATTTCTTTGATTCTATGCCTAAAATGCAAATAAATTGTTAACGTTTCTCACAAGAATTAAAAAGATATATGAAATTTTAGCTTGACTTTGCCCTTAAATATATGTAGAAACTTTTTGCATCAATGATGGCGGATTTAGCTCAGTTGGTTAGAGCGCTGGTTTGTGGTACCAGATGTCGTGAGTTCGAGTCTCATAATCCGCCCCATAATAAAGAGGCCTCCATTCAAGGAGGCTTTTTTGTGCTTAAAGCTAAGGTGTTTATGGGGCGGATACAGATTTGCTTTTTTTTGAAAAAAAGCAAATCTGCATGAGACTATTCTTGCTCGTAAGCTTTTTGAGCTTTTGGGGCAAAAGCTCAAAAAGACCAACTCGCTTCGGTCACCGCTATGTAACGTTTGCTCAGGCCCTCATTGCCAGTCGGGCGCTTCGCAAACTAACAAACGCGTAACTTACAGCCAAAAAAATTGTCATTTTTTGACTTAAGCATAATCCGCCCCATAATAAAGAGGCCTCCATTCAAGGAGGCTTTTTTTGTACTTAAATGTCGAGCTCTGATTTTGGGTGTTGACTTTTTATGCCATTTGCTTTGTTATGAAAGCAAAATTATTTATAGGTGAACTGATGAAAAAAATATGGAAAATTAGCGCGCTGGTCGTTGTTTTGGCATCAATTGGAGCAGGGGTTGGTCTTTATTATTTTAATAAGCCAAAGTTGGAGCCTTTAATGCAGGAGGGACAGCCGTTCGATTTTGAAATGGTTCGAGCAAAGGCTAGAGGATTGGCGGCTAGTCCATATCTGCCGCAGAAAGTTTCTTTGCCCGAAGAAGTCGCTAAGCTTGACTTTGCCCGAAGAAGTCGCTAAGCTTGACTATGATCAGCATCGAGATGTTCGTTTCCAAAGAGACAAGGGACCTTGGTTTGGCCAACAATTGCCGTTTGAAATTCAACTCTTTCATCTGGGTTCAATCTTTACTTCTCCGGTTAAAATTAATGAAATTAAAAATGGGCGAGTTAAACCTCTGAACTATTCTGCTTCTTATTTCGATTTTGGAAAGAATCGGGTGCACCCGGATAAGTGGGGAGATATCGGTTTTGCCGGGTTCAGGTTGCACTATCCACTTAATACTACAAAGTATATGGATGAATTGGTTTCTTTTTTGGGCGCCAGTTATTTTCGAGCTCTTGGAAAAGGCCAGAAATATGGGCTCTCTGCTCGCGGCTTGGCCATTGATACTGCTGTGCAGACCGGTGAGGAGTTTCCCGTGTTTGAGGAGTTTTGGGTTGAAAAGCCTAAAGCTGGTGCAGCCGAAATTAAGGTCTATGCTTTGCTCAACAGCAAAAGTGTGACCGGTGCTTACAGCTTTACTATACAACCGGGATTATCCACAACCATGGATGTGGATGCAACTCTTTATCCCAGAGAGAATATCAATAAGCTGGGAATCGCTCCTTTGACCTCTATGTTTCTATTTGGCGAAAACAGCAAAAACAAGTTTGATGACCACCGTTTGGAGGTTCATGATAGTGATGGCTTATTGGTTTGGAACGGTAATGATGAGTGGCTCTGGCGCCCGCTTGATAACTCAAAGTATTTACGCATAAGCTCTTTTGAGGACAATAATCCTCATGGGTTCGGGTTACTGCAGAGGGACCGCAAGCCTGAACATTATCTTGATTTTGAGGCTATATATGAACAGCGGCCTAGTTTGTGGGTAGAACCACTTGAAAACTGGGGAAAGGGAGTGGTCCAATTGGTGGAAATTCCTTCAATCCAAGAAATTCATGATAATATTGTTGCTTTTTGGGTACCGGACCAAAAAATTGAGGCAGGAAAAGAGTATCATTTTTCTTATCGTCTGCACTGGACCGGAGATGCTCCGATTGAGAGCAATTTGGCTAAAGTTACCGCTACTTATACAGGAATCGGCGGGGTTTCTGGGATGTTGAATGTTGACAAACGCAAGTTTGTTATCGATTTTTCTGCCCCTAAAATTAAGGGCCTAAACTGGGAACAAGAAATTAAAGACGGAAAAATTACGGCTGATGTCTCTATCTCTGAGGGAAAATTCTTGGGTTCTCACTTGATGTTTAACCCGGTGACAAAAGCGCCCACTTTGTATATGGATTTTCGTCCCAATGGCAAAACTGCCGAAATCAGAGCCGTATTAAAAAGAAACGGAAAAGTTGTTTCCGAGGTTTGGAGTTATCAATGGCTGCCATAAAAATTCAGAGCTTGAATGATATTGTTGCTGCTTATCTGAAAACTATTAATGTCTCGGAAGCTTTTGTGTCTGAGTGGGTGGCCAAAGTTGAGCAGGAGGGAGATGTGATAGCTTCTTTGGATAGGTTGCTTTTGCCGGCGGCTGAACAGCTTTATCCTGAAAAAAAATTTGATAAATCTCAGAAAATTTCAGGTTTTAAGCTTACTTGGCTCTCCTTTGGAGGGGCTGAACTTCATCCCGGGCAAAAACTTGAGGCTGAATTCTTGGGCAAACTCAAGGAAAAGCGATTTGATCCGGCTCCGGAATATAAAATGCAGAAAATGATTCCGCAACCTTTGGAAATGCCAAGACTGCATTGGTCTAACAGAAAGAACTGACGGTGATATTATGAGCCATGAATTGATTAATCCCAAACGTATTTTTATGAGAAGGCTGAAAGTTTTCGGTTTGACCGGTTTGTCAACTTTGCTTGCCACGCTTAAATGGGTTTCGGTGATCCCGACTGATTCAGAGCTTGTTACCAAATTTTTGATGGTGTTGCTGTTTGTTTTGACTTTTGGCTGGATTGCCTTGTTTTTCTGGTCGAGCTTATTTGGCTTTTTTGAGCTGATGAGAAAGGCTAAAGTTCCCGGTATCAGATGGGTGCCGGCAGAAACTCCGCTGACTTCCAAAACTGCTGTTTTGATGCCGGTTTATAATGAGCAGCCAACTTCTGTGATGGCTAATCTTTTGGCTATGGCTCAGGATTTGGCCAAGACCAGGCAAGGCAAAGCTTTTGATTTTTTTATCTTGAGCGATACAACCAACCCCAAGTTTTGGGTGGCAGAAGAAAAAATGTGGCTTGAGGCGCAAAAACTCTTGCCGCCTGAGATTAAGTTGTATTACCGTCGCCGAGCCAAAAATGTGGCCAGAAAAAGCGGTAATATTGAAGATTTTTGCAATCGCTGGGGTGCGGAATATGACTATATGATTGTGTTGGATGCGGACAGTTTGTTGGCTGGCAAAACAATGGTCAAAATGGTGCAGCTGATGCAGGCTAACGAGCATACGGGAATTATTCAGGCACCGCCGCAATGCATTAATAAAAAATCTTGGTTTGCCAGAATGCAGCAGTTTGCCGGTAAGGTCTATGGACCAATCGTTTCGGCCGGTTTGGCCTATTGGCAGGTGGGTGACAGCAACTATTGGGGGCATAATGCCATTATTCGAGTTAAGGCTTTTATGCAATGTTGCGGGTTGCCTGTGTTGAAGGGACGCAAGCCTTTTGGCGGGCATATTTTGAGCCACGATTTTGTGGAGGCTGCGCTTATCAGCCGCGGAGGGTGGTCTGCCTGGTTATTGCCGGAGCTCAAAGGCAGCTATGAGGAATGTCCGCCGACGATGATTGATTTTGCTATCCGCGACAGGCGCTGGTGCCAGGGAAATATGCAGCATATGAAAGTCTTGGTATCTAAAGGTCTGCATCCGGTTTCTCGTATACATTTTATCATCGGTATCATGTCTTATCTGTCTTCTCCTTTGTGGCTTTCTTTTTTGCTGGTGGGGTTGGCTATTGCTTTGGGCAGAGAGTTTTTTCCGCCGGTCTATTTCAGCGAGACCAGAAGTTTGTTTCCTGATTGGCCGATTTTTGACAAGGTTGGTACAATCTCTTTGTTTATCATTTCCATGGTGATGTTGGTGCTGCCAAAATTTATGGGGCTTATTGTCTACTATCGGCAAGAGAAAAGAGCCAGCAAAGGGGCTCTCAAATCAACCCTGCTTGAGATTGTTTGCAGCGCTTTAACCGCTCCGATTATGATGATGTTTCAGAGCAAGTTTGTTTGGGATATTTTTGCCGGCAAAGATTCCGGGTGGAATACGCAAAACCGCGATGATGCCGCTACCTCTTTTAAAACCGCTTTTTCTCGCCATATTTGGCATACTATCTTGGGTATTGTCACCACTTTGGTGGTGTGGTTTTATGCGCATGAGTTGTTTTGGTGGATGCTGCCAATCACACTTGGGCTGATGCTCTCTATTCCCATCTCTATGCTGACTTCTCAAGAGAGTGTCGGAAAATGGTTCTTGCGGCACGGTTGGTTTGTTATTCCAGAAGAACTCAGAGAACCTAAATTGGTTGTCGATGCCAGACGTTTTTTGATTAAGCTTTCCTCGCAAACTTCTGAAGCCGGTGTCTTGGATGTGGTGAAAGATAAAAAATTGCAAGCCACGCATTTATTGATGCTGCCTATTAACGGTCCGGCGCCCGAAGTGGCTGCTAAGGTTTTGGAAAACGCACAGATAAAACTAGACAGCTTTATCAATCACGGGGTGGTGCCTGATTTTGAGAAAGATGAGGAAATTGCACTCCTTTATACGCCGAAAATCTTGCAGGAGGCCCAGCTTGCTCTAGAGCTTAATGATTTGTAGGGCCTCAACAATCGGGATATCTGCCGGAGCAAAAGTATAGCTCTTGAGTTCACCGGGTGTTGCCCAGGCAATGGCCTCATGCTCGTTTGATGATATTTCTTTGTCTTTGGCCACGCTGGCAAAATAGCAGTTAATATCTATATGGCCAAACTCATAGTCGTAAGATGATTTCATGAAAAACTCACCAATGGTGGCATCTATACCCAACTCCTCGTTTAATTCCCGGTGCAACGTTTGGGGCAGGGTTTCTCCTTTTTCTTGTTTGCCGCCTGGAAATTCCCAGTGATGGGCCAGGGATTTGCCCTCGGGGCGCTTGGCGATAAAAATTTTCCCCTTTCTGATGATGATGGCGGCAGCTACGGTTGTCATGTTTTTGATTCCCTATTTTCTTAAAATATTTGAAAGCCATTTTAAGAGGGCTTGCAAAAGAGTCAATATCTATTAAAATAACTGCAAGATGATTTGAAAGGGAGCAACGATGATGAGAGCTTTTTGGGTGGTTTTCTTAATGGCAATTTGTTTTTCTTCTTTGGCTTTGGCACAGGTGGAAGCTCCTGTTTCAGAGCAAGCCTCGGCTGCGGCCGAAAATGAGGCTGAGCCGGAAGAAATTTTAACTCAAAAAGAACAAGAACGGTTGAGAAAACAGGAGCGCATTGCCAAAGAGCGTTCTGAAGTTACCTCACGCTTTACCCGCAAGGCAATCGAGCGAGCAGAGGAGAGGGAAAAGAGAGAGCTTGAACGCCAGCAAGAACGAGAGGAGAGAGCTTCTCGTTTCCAGAAAGAGGCCATGGAAGAGGAAGCTCAAAAAGTGGCAGAGCAAAAAGGTCTGATTGAGGCAGATGTTTCCGATAAATCCCGTTTTACCCTCAAGGCAGAGCAAAGAGCGGCTGAGCGTGCTCGCAAGGAGCAGGAAAAACTCGACCGCAAAAATCGCCGTCGGCTCAATCGCCGCCAGGCAACGGCCTGGAGCGATTAGCAAGCTGTAACCCACGCGGCTCCCTTTGGTCGGCGCGCTAATCGGCGGTGCCTTAACCAAACAATCTTTGCCCTTCCAAACAAATTAATTGCATTTTAATTTTTCTGCTCTAATATCACCACTGCAGGCGCGAGTTGCGTCTGTGGAGTATAACGGCTCCTTACGAGAAAAAAGAACAACTCCTTTTATGGGGAGCCGGGGGTATAAGGCTATGCACGAAGAACCCGGACTGTTCTCGTACAGTCGTTAACTCCCCGCCTTAATTTGTTTAAGGCGGTTTCTTTTTAATAAGAAATTTAGGAGTTTGAAACGATGAAGAATTTTTCTTTTATATTGCGAAATCAAATCGCCTCACAGCTTAGGCAGTTGAGGTTTGATAGAAACTTATCTATCAGCAATATTGCCTGCGACTGTGATTTATCCGTTGCCAACATCGATGCCATTGAGCGCGGAGAACCTCTTTCTTTTAAGAAATATTTCCGCCTCATCAGATACTATGGCAAAAAAATCTATATCCAACTAACAGACTAAAAACAAAGCCTCGTCTCAACGAGGCTTTTTCGTTGTTTTTAAAAGAAAAATCTGCGGATATTAATCTTTTTTTGATATTTTTAGCTTATGCTTTTTAGGATTTTGGGCTTATTTATACTTAAGGAGCATAATTAAATGAAGTCTAAGAAAGATATGACCGGAAAGGATATTTTGGAAGCCGGCGTTAAGACTGTTGATGATTTGAATGTGGCTATTGACCGGGTGAAAACCGCTCAGGAAGTCTTGGCAACTTATTCTCAGGAACAAGTTGATAAGATTTTTGAGGCTATGGCTCTGGCTGCCAATGATGCACGTATCCCATTGGCCAAAATGGCGGTGGAAGAAACAGGCATGGGCGTGGTTGAAGATAAGGTTATTAAAAACCACTTCGCCGCTGAGGAAATTTATAATAAATATCGTAATGTTAAGACCTGCGGTGTTATCGAGCGTGATGATACCAACGGCTATATCAAAGTGGCAGAGCCTATCGGCGTGATTGCCGGTGTTATCCCTACCACCAATCCGACTTCTACGGTTATATTCAAAAGCTTAATCGCTCTCAAAACCAGAAACGGTATTATCTTTTCTCCGCATCCGAGAGCTAAAAAATGCACGATTGCGGCGGCAAAATTAATGCTCGATGCCGCTGTGAAGGCAGGCGCTCCGGCCAATATTATCGGCTGGATTGATGAGCCTTCCATTGAAACCACTCAACACCTTATGAGCCATGAGGGAATCGCCTTGATCTTGGCTACCGGCGGCCCGGGAATGGTTAAGGCTGCTTATAGCTCCGGCAAACCGGCTTTGGGCGTTGGACCCGGTAATACTCCGGCCATCATTGATGAAACTGCCGATATTAAAATGGCAGTTAGCTCCATTTTGATGAGTAAAACTTTTGATAACGGTATGATTTGTGCTTCTGAGCAATCCGTCATTGTTCATAAAGATGTTTATGACGAGGTCAAGAAAGAATTTGCTTATCGTGGCGCTTATATCTTAAGTGCTAAGGAAAAAGAAAAAGTGGCCAAAACCATCATCCAAAACGGAAAGGTGAACTCGGCTATTGTGGGCCAGCCCGCTTATAAAATCGCCGCTTTGGCCGGTGTCAAGGTGCCGCAGGAAACCAAGGTTTTGATTGGCGAGGTTTCAAAAATCGGGCCAGAGGAAGAATTTTCTTATGAAAAACTCTCTCCCGTTCTGGCTATGTATAAGGCTAAAAGTTTTGAAGATGCCGTTTCTGATGCCGCAGAGCTTATTCATTTTGCCGGCAGAGGTCATACCTCCGTTCTTTATACGGCCGAGCATAACCAAGATCGAATAGCTCATTTCAGCGATCAGCTTGATACCGGGCGTATCTTGATAAATACTCCGGCTGCACAAGGCGGAATCGGCGATTTGTATAACTTTAGACTGGATCCTTCACTGACCTTGGGCTGTGGCTCTTGGGGCGGAAATTCAACCAGTGAAAACGTGGGAGTAAAACATTTGGTCAATATTAAAACCGTGGCGGAAAGACGTGAAAATATGTTGTGGTTCAGAGTGCCGCCAAAAATCTATTTCAAGCAAGGGGCAACAGGTTTTGCTTTGCGTGAGCTGAAAGGTAAAAAGAAAGCCTTCATCATCACGGATAAACCGTTGTTTGGTTTGGGGTATACCGACAAAATTACCAGCGTGTTGGAAGAGTTGGATATTGCCTACCAAATATATTCGAATGTTAATCCTGATCCGGACACCGACACAATTGAAAGTGCGTTGAAAATTGTCAGAAACCTTGAGCCTGATGTTATCATTGCCTTGGGTGGCGGCTCGCCGATGGATGCGGCCAAGATTGTGTGGTTGATGTATGAACATCCGGAAGTTTCGTTCCATGATTTGGCAATGCGTTTTATGGATATTCGTAAACGTGTGTGCACTTTCCCGGATTTGGGTAGCAAGGCAATGCTTATCACCATTCCGACAACTTCCGGTACCGGCTCTGAGGTGACACCGTTTGCCGTTATCACGGACTCTGCAACTCATGTCAAATACCCGATTGCAGACTATGCTTTGACGCCTAATATGGCCATTGTTGACCCGGATTTGGTTAAGACCATGCCCAGAGGTTTGGCAGCCGCTTCCGGTATTGATGCTTTGACGCATGCTTTGGAGGCGTATGTTTCTATTTATGCTACGCCGTTTACCAACGGAATTGCTTTGGAAACCTGCAAAATGATTTTTGATAATTTGGCAAAATCTGTAAATGATGGGGCCAATAATCCGCAGGCCAGAGAAAATATGCATTATGCCGCAACCATGGCGGGTATTTGCTTTGCACAGGCATTTTTGGGCGTTTGCCATTCCTTGGCTCATAAACTGGGTGGCGCCTATGGTATTGCCCATGGTGTGGCCAATGCCATGCTTATTTGCCAGGTTATTAAATTTAATGCCAGCGAGAAACCTACCAAACAGGGTATCTTCTCTCAATATCATTATCCGGAGGCCAAGCACCGCTACGCCGAAGTGGCAGACAGCTTGGGACTTGGCGGCAAAACCGATGATGAAAAAGTTGATAGGCTGATTGAGGCTATTCAGAAACTCAAAAAAGAAATCGGTATTCCGATGTCTATCAAAGAAGCCGGCGTTGATGAGAAAGTCTTTATGGATAATTTGGACAGTCTTTCAGAGCTTGCTTTTGATGACCAGTGTACCGGTGCTAACCCGCGTTATCCGCTGATTAGCGAAATGAAAGCTCTTTATAAAGCCGCTTATTACGGAAAAGTAGAGTAGAGCTTGGAAATCAAAATTTTAAGGGAGAATTTCTGTCTTGTTTTGAGGGCGGAACTTCTCCCTTAATTTTTGTTTGAAAGTATCTTTTATTTTTATGAAAATTTTATTTGCATTTTAAATTTGATTGGTATATATACTTTTCCAGCAAAACATATTGCCTCATCGTCTAATGGTAGGACAGCAGACTCTGACTCTGTTAATCGTGGTTCGAATCCATGTGAGGCAGCCATCAAAAAACAGCCCCGTTTGGGGCTTTTTTTGTGGCTATCAGCATGGGTGAGAACCACGATTTGTGGTTCGGATTCCCTCCCTTCGCGCCAAGGAGAAGGGAGGGAACGCGTCAAGCCCCTCAAAGGGGTGCGCAGTGGCTGTTGGCCGCGCGCACAATCCATGTGAGGCAGCCATCAAAAAAACAACCCCGGTTCGGCGCCTTTTTATTTTAAATAATCATCGACAGGAAAGATGATATTGTGCTATGATGAGGTATTGTTGCAAAGGGATTTGATATGTGGCGCAAATTGCTTTTATGTTTGGTGCTTTTTTCTCTTTCTGCTTGTGTCTCTTATTATGAGGAATATGAGCGGAGCTATTATGTGCCAAGCAGCGGATATTCTTATTATAACTCTCCCTTGCGTCTGCGCGGTCTGAGTGAGAGGGATTTTTATATGCTTGATAATTATCCAGGTGATTATTTCGATACTCAAATCTGGTCAGGTATCAGCTCTATCAGCCGTTTTGGCATCCATACAATCTTGCAATCTGTTCCCAGATAAAATTTTTTTAAAACCAGGTTTGTATCAGCTTATTGCTCTTGACAAATCATCAGATGATAATACTTTAAATCTAGAGTTTGATTTAGAGGATTTTTGTAAGGTGAAATTGGATTTTTCCGTTGTTGATAAAGCGCTTCAGCTTAGTTTAGAGGGAGATTTTATCGGCTATGATGATCCTGAGCTTTTGCACAAGTTGCAAGAGGCACTTTTGCGAGCAGATGTCAAAACTCTTTCAATCGATGCTAAAAATCTGCAAAAATGGGATTCAACTTTAGTCGTCATTTTATTCGAGCTTATTAAACTGGCAGGGGAAAAGAAAAAAGATGTCCGCCAGCTTAATTGGCCGCAAAACCTTTCAAAACTCCTTAACCTTGCTTTTTCGGTTGACCGCAAGCCGGAACGCCCCAAGCAGACAGATGAGGGCTTTTTGGAAGAAGTCGGCTCGTTTACTCTTGATGTATGGGCCAGTATTCAAAAAGGCATGAATTTTATAGGCCAGGTTTTGCGCTCGCTTGGCAGGCTTGTCGGCGGACAGGCCGTTATGCGGCGGGTGGATTGGTTGTTTGCTCTGGAAGATTGCAGCTACAAGGCGGTCGGAATTGTCTCTCTCATCAGTTTTATGGTGGGGTTGATTTTGGCTTTTGTCGGGGCTATCCAGCTCAAAAACTTCGGCGCCCAAATCTATGTGGCAAGTCTGGTGGCAATCGGTATGACCAGAATTATGGGCGCTATTATGGTCGGTGTGGTTATGGCCGGGCGCACCGGTGCCTCTTATGCCGCAACCATTGGCACCATGCAGGTTAATGAGGAAATTGATGCCCTAAAGACAATGGGAATTCCCGTCACTGATTTCTTGGTGTTGCCAAGAATTACCGCTCTGACTTTAACTATGCCGCTATTGGTGATTTTGGCTGATTTTATGGGTGTTATCGGCGGTGCCTCAGTGGGGATCGGGATGCTTGGAATCTCGCCCGAGGAGTATTGGAACTATACTCTAAAAGCTCTTGATATGGATAATTTCTTGGTGGGTTTATTCCATGGTTTGGTCTTTGGTATTATCATCTCTATTTGCGGTTGCTATTTCGGAATCTACTGCGGGCGCAATGCCGACAGCGTCGGTAAAGCTACCACGCAGGCCGTGGTTTCGGCTATTGTTTGGATGATTATCGCAACCGGTATCATTACTTGGATCTTTGAGGTGCTTGGAATATGAATAAAGGCGAAGCGCAAATTATTGTCAAAAATCTGACCATTGCTTATGGGGATTTTGTGCTGCTCAAAAATCTTGATTTTACCATCAACAAAGGTGATATTTTTATCATTATGGGCGGCAGTGGTTGTGGCAAGAGCAGTTTGCTTAGGGTTTTGACCGGTTTGGTGCCAACCGCTAAGGGCAAGGTTATTATTGACGGGGTGAATTTTTCCGATGCGTCTCATGCTCAAGCCGATGAAATTATGCGCCGTTGCGGAATCTTATACCAGAGCGGGGCTTTGTTCAGTTCCATGACTTTGGCTGAAAATATTGCGCTTCCCTTGCAGCAATATACCAACTACTCTGCCAAGCTGATTAATGAGTTGGTGGAATTGAAACTTGCCTTAGTCGGGCTTGCCGGGTTTGGGGATTTTTATCCTTCCGAAATCAGCGGCGGAATGAAAAAACGTGCCGGCCTTGCCAGAGCCTTGGCTCTTGATCCGGAAATTGTTTATTTTGATGAGCCTTCGGCCGGACTCGATCCCATAAGTTCAAGGCTTTTGGACGACCTTATCCTCGATATTAACCAAAGCCTCGGCACAACTATTGTGGTGGTGACCCATGAATTGGCCTCAATCTTTGATATCGGCAACAACTCCATTTTTTTGGATGGTGATATCAAAGGCATCAGTGCCAAGGGGGATCCAAAAGAGTTACTTAAAAATCCGCCAAATGAGAATGTTCTTAAATTTTTAACCAGAGGGGCAAAGTAAAATGCGCAAAGAACCCAATAAAAAACTAATCGGAGCCTTTATGCTGAGCGGCTTGGCCGTGTTGCTTATTGTCTTTGGTATTTTCTTTAAGGAAAAAATTTTTCCAGATAAAGGCAAAATTTTGGTGATGTATTTTGAGGAATCCATTAACGGCTTAAATGTTGGTGCTCCGGTGGTGTTTAAGGGAGTGCAAATAGGTAAAGTAACAGCCATAGATTTGATTGCTAATGCCGAGAATTTGGAGTTTAGCATTCCTGTCTATGTCAAAATGGAGCAGAGAAAAAATATTGAGGATTCTGAGTTCGGTAGTGGGCCGGCGGTGTTGGATGAACTGATAAAAAAAGGTTTACGTGCACGCCTTACAACCCAGAGTTATCTGACGGGCCTTTTAATGATTGAGCTGGAGCTTTTGCCTGACACGCCGGTTATTTTGCACCATACGACTACAAACTCTAATATTTTGGAAATTCCTACCGTGCTGTCTCCGTTGGGCAAATTTTCAAAGGGTGTGCAGGACTTGCCTTTGCGCACCAGTGTTATGGAGTTTAATAAATTTTTTCAGACTCTTAATGCTGAGTTGCCGGCGACGCTTGCTCAGCTCAAGCAGGCTTCTGCCAATTTAAATAAGATGTTGTCTAATAATCGGGGTACAACTTCTGAAACACTTGATAACTTTAATCGTACGCTCAATAGTGTCAGTGAGGCGGCTAGATCTATGCGTAATTTGACAGATTATCTGGAGAGACATCCAGAAGCTCTGTTGAAAGGTAAAGAAGGGGGATATTAATTATGAAAAAAGTTTTGACGTTACTTGCAATTTTGGGGCTAACCGCTTGTTTTGGCGGAATGACGCCTCCTTCCAAATTTTATAGCCTCACACCTATTCAAAGTTCTCAGGAGGTTTTCAAAAGCGCTAAACTCAATATCGGAGTGGAAGAGGTGAAAGTTCCCGTCTATCTGGACAGGCCCCAAATTGTGACCAGGCATGATAACCAAGTGGAGCTCAATGTCTCTGAACTCAACCGTTGGAGCGAACCCTTAAGTGTGGCTATGCAGCGGGCAATTGCCGATAATTTGGCCGTTTATTTGCCAAATGCCTCGGTTAAGCCAAGCGGGTTTCGGCGCGAGGGCTTCGATTATGTTGTTTGGGTTGAGGTCAATAGATTTGACGGAAGTTGGGATAAAACCGTTGATTTGAGCGTTTGGTGGAGCGTGTTTGATAAAAACGGTGATGCCGTTTTGCAAAAGAAAACCAATCTCTCAAGGCCGCTTAAAGATTCTTATGATGATTTGGTGAAAGAAGACAGTGACCTTATCAGTGAGCTTTCTTTGCAAATCGCTCAAAATTTGGCTCGCCTAAAAAAATAATTTAAATTTTTTTGAACCTTTTATTAGGGGCTTTCGTTTTAGTCTGTGAAAGGAGAATAAAATGGATGATATCTCAGCCTTAATCCGCGAAGCGAAGCCCTTGTATTTTGCGCGTAAACGTCGCCGCAATATCATTAAATCAACTTTGGCTATTGTTGCGGCCTTGTGGATTGGTATTGCCGCATATAATCCCGTGCAGCCGCAAAACTACGGTTTCTACTGGGACAGTGGGTATTTTTCTGCCGAAAATACGGTTTCCGTGATTGAGGAAATGGGATTGCCAACCGATGAATATGGTCTGCTGATGGTGGGATAAGCAAATGAAACAGATTATCTTGGAAAACAGAGGCCGTATTCGGGCAATCATTAAAAAATTAACCGGAAGCTACAACGAGGATATTGAACAAGAAGTTTATATCAAAACTTGGCGCAACTTGCCCAACTACCATGAGGAGGGAAAATTTCGCCAGTGGATAAGCCAATTGGCTGCCAATGTTTGCCGTGACTATTTTCGCTCTCGTCAATATAAACAGGGAGCGGCGGAAGAAGGAGATGAAGACTCTTTGGGAAATATGGCAACAGAGGAAAATCCCGAGAAAATTCTTGATGCCAAGACCAGGCAGAAAATTATTTTGAAAGCGGTCGACAATCTGCCGGACAAATACAGAAAAATTGTTGTTTGGTTTGAATTTGAGGACCTAAGTTACGAACAAATCGCCAAAAAAACATCTTTGCCGGTCGGAACCGTTAAGTCCAGGTTGTTTGCGGCAAGGAAAATTTTGGCCGAACAATTAAAATTTTTGAAAGGAGAATAAGCATGAAAAGTCGTTATCTATCTTTACTTTGCGGAGCAGCTTTCTTGTGTTGCGCCAGTGCCGTGAATGCCCAAGAGCCACCGGCTCCTTCGGCAGACGGACCAAGGCCCGAGCTTGCTCAAAAGGCTGAAGATGATTTGGCTATACGCCTCGAGTTGACCGATGAGCAAAGAGAACAGGCTCGCAAAATTCATGAGGAAGGACGCGAGCAGATGAAGGAAATGCACGAGAAAATGCAAGAACTGCGCAAGTCTAACATGGAAGATTTTGAAAAGATCTTGACGCCTGAGCAAAAGGCTGAATTTGATAAGATTAAAGCAGATAGAAAACATTTGCGCAAACCACATCGTCCGGGTAAAAAGGGGCCAAAAATGCACGAAAAAATGAGACATCATGAAAAACCATTGCCGCCGATGGAGCATCATGATGGAGAACTTCCGCCCCCGCCTCCGGCAAAGGACTAATTTAAGCAAAAGCCCGCACATGTTGCGGGCTTTTTTGTGCTCTTGTAATTGGTGATTTGTTCACTATATCAGTAGTGTGAGCTAATTTTTTTTGGAGAGGTTTTAATATGTTGGAGACAAAAAATAGTCATATTGGTTTTTGGCATTTGGCCGCCGGAGTTATTATGGTGTTGTTGGGGGTTTATGTTTGGTTTAATCCGCTGACAAGTTTGCTGGCGCTGGCTTTGTATTTGGGTGTGGCTTTTATTATAATCGGTGGTGTTTATATCGCCGCTTCTTTTTCTTTTGAATCCGGATGGTATTTGTTTGTTGGCATTTTGGACATTTTTGTTGGTTTGATTTTTGCTGCCAATTTGGGAATTACGGCAGAAACTTTGCCGATTGTCTTTGCTTTGTGGTGTTTGGCTGTCGGAGTTGTGCAGGTGGTGGTCGCTTATCGCTTGAGAAAGGAAGGTTTTAGCTGGTCGGGTGCCTTTAGCGCCGGGTTGATTGGCATTATCTTTGCCTTTTTGATCCTTGCTTATCCGATGCTCGGCACCATTACCATTACGACTTTGATGGGAGCTTATATCTTACTCTACGGAGTGGTTGAAATTTTGGAGTACAATTTTATTAAAAAGCTTGAACGTCTTGATTAATTAAACTTTTTTTTACTTATTATTGTTACACCTTTTTCTATGAAAAAGTGCTTGTTTTAGGCACGATTTTATGCTATTATATAGCCTGTAGCGTCAGAAAGATGCCGCAAGTTATAATGTGTCCACAGTATTTGGAGAAAAGCCATGTCAGAAATATCATTAACAGCGTCCATGAGATCCAAC